>DATEVM010000121.1:0-4152 GCA_035281785.1 Patescibacteria group bacterium | reverse complement strand
GAGGTAGAAGATCAACGAAACAAGGAGTGTAAACCCAAGAATGATTCCAATGAGGCGTATATGTTTTTTAAACGCCCGCACAGATTGTTTGTGGAAGATAAACAACATGCATGAAAAAAGATAAAAGACTCCTGAAAGCGGACTGTTGAATACCTGGAAAAGAAATAATAGGGTCCAGGTCACTAAAAACCGAACATCCTTTGTTTCGATATAACGAAACCATACAAAGAGACCCCAGGGGATGGCAGGAATAAAAAACGTGTGAAGATGACCGAGGTATCGAATGTGAACTGATCCGAAACTTACCAGAAGTGCTGTTGCGAAGGCGATTGCCCGTTGTCGAGTAACCTTTTCGATAAAAGCATATGTACCCAGAGCCAAGAGAAAGAACCCCAGTACTACCGAAACTGCGTTGGCGATGAGTGGCTCCTTTATGGTCAAGAGAAGAGGTGCTGCAAGCAGACCCGACGAAAACATAGGATCAGAGAATGTGGTTGCTGAGGTATATGGGTAGAAGATGGGGGCGTCGTAAAACCCTTGTAAATGAAAGAGTATTGACCAGGCACTCCAGTTCATGCCCCATGTACTAAATACGCCATCATACCCATCGGCTATATTTCTTGCGGGGTTACGGAGGATTGGAAAAGCGTAGAGAAGCGTGACGAGTCCGAGTAGAAACGCGATGTACCAATGTTTCCTCATACTGCTGATGGTAGCACGTCCACAAGAAGAGTTCTTGCCATCTTAGAGGCCTTTTCCAGAGGTAAATAGGGAAAAAGACTCAATGAGTCATAATCCACAAAGAGGCACGAGAATTACTCTTTTTACACCCTTTTCCAGGCGAAACTGCTTTCATACTCGAGGTAAATTGGGTTTCGGGGTACTTGACAAATATACAGATGTTACGTATTATAGGCCACATTATCTTCCCGAAACGGAAGATTTTTTTTGGGCCAAAAACCCGCTGGCAGCGATGATGCTGCAACCTATGATTAAACGCACAACTGTTCGATTCATGAGCGTCTTCGCGCTCGCCATCCTCGCTATGAGAATGGCTGTTCCAGTTTCTGCAATAACAGATCTTGCCTCACTCGTTGATGGTGAATCTGATCAGTCCTTCGGTGATTCTAATACGCTTGAGATTGTCGAGTCGAAGGACGAGAAGCAGATGAAGCTTTCTACCTTCTACCAGTTCCCAGTAAAGTCGGATGACTTTAAAGGATACTCACAGAAGTTTTCTGCTCGTCACCCTGGATATGATATCCGCGCAAAGTTTGGCGGTGAGATACGCCCGGTTCAAAAGGGTGTTGTTATAACCATGACATACGAATACGGGGGATACGGACGCTATGTTATTATTGAGCACGAAAATGGTATTCGCACTCTTTATGCCCACATGAGCAAGTCATTTGTCGATGTCGGTAAGGAAGTTGATCAGAACACTGTCATTGGTCTCGTAGGCTCTACTGGACGCTCAACAGGTCCACATATTCACTTTGAGGTTCGCTCAGGCACAGCATATATTAACCCGGCCAAGTTAATGCCTGAAATTCCAGTATATGGTCTTCTCGCTATTAAGTAAGGTCCTTTCGAGTTGCGTTTCTTCCACCGTGTACAATAAGATTCATGAAAACACACCTACCTCCCAATGCGAAGAAAGTCTTTCAAGGACAAATTTTTGAAGTGTATCAGTGGGACCAACAACTCTACGACGGTTCGATTGCTACATTTGAACGTCTCAAAAGAGTTGACACTGCACAAGTGGTTGCTGTAGTTGGCGACAGGATTCTCATTCAGAAACAGGAACAACCGTCACTTGGTACCTTTTTCTCGCTACCGGGTGGTATGTGTGATAGTTACGAAGAGCCACCGCTTGAAGCGGGGAAGCGTGAGCTCTTAGAAGAAACGGGATATCAATCAGACTTTTGGACGCTATGGAGAACGCACCAACCATTTTCAAAAATAATCTGGACGCTTCATACGTTTTTCGCAAGAAACTGTGTAAAGATCCAGGAGCCAGCGCTTGATGCTGGTGAAAAAATACAGAATATCCTCATGACGTTCGATGAGTTTTTGAGCCTTGCGGATGAGCCGACATTTCGGGATGCGGATCTTATTCCAGACATGCTTCGAGCACAACGCTCAAAGACAGAGCGAGATGCATTTAAACAACAAGTCTTTCAAGGATGATGCCGCTATTGTTGTCCGACTCCTCTCAAATAAGCGAGTTTTTATCTTGCCTGGGTAGATTCAGTCCCAAAGGGGGTGCCAGACCAGCCTGAAGGCTCTTTGTGAACCTGGGTTATAGCCCATTTTGAGGCGGTGTATACCGTCTGAAACGGCTTAGCATGGGTTTCTGCCTGGGATAGCGAAACTGACTATTTTTCCTCTGGACTGGCACGTCATATTTTCTTCCTCTTGTCAGAGCGTTGGGGTTGGACATATAATGCGCGAGCTTTCCCAGAAAAGAGGAGTATCACCATGCTTCAGCTGAAACGAATCGGTCAAATTTTGGACGGGTATTGTGCTCCAGCAACTTTGGCTATCCTCTATTCGCAGTATGGTTTTGAAATTGACCAGGTTGATATTGTTAAAAAAGCAAACGCCCGTACCTTTATCGATAAACACGGTATGCGTCTTGATCAAATGTCACGCGCAGTCAGATTATTGACACCATACCTCTCTCTTTTTGCAAAAAGGAACGCTTCACTTGATGATCTGGATGTACTCATAAATACCTATCATTTTGCAGTCGGCGTTGAGTGGCAAGGCATCTTTGAGTACGAGACTGTCCCAGGAGCCCCAGAAGTCGAGCCAGGTGATGATGGTCACTGCAGTGTCATTGTAGGCATTGACCTAAAAGAGCAACGACTTTTTCTTCAAGATCCTTCCGAGGGGTACGAGGATAAAAACAGAGAATTTGACTTGGAGATTTTCGCGAAAAGGTGGTTTGATACAAACGACGTAGAAGTAAATGACTCAGATGAGGCGAAAGAGTGGAAACAGGATAATCAGGTCTTGTTTGTGCTTGCCCCAAGACATATGCGGTTCCCAGAAACAATGGGGTTAAAAAAAGTCCGCGTTGCTCCTACATTCCGGAAAAAATCAATTTGGGAAAAAACAACAGAAGTGTGCTGGAAAAAGACACGACATATCATCGCGCAAATCGTACCAAAACTTTACTTCCCAACTCGCAATGAACTTGGATTTCAGAAAACGGAAGCGGACACTTCTCTCTGACGCTAGGATTGGAGTCCGGTTTTTGAGCTGAACCACACATGCTTGCTGTTACTTTTTCCGACTGATCACTTTTTTCTCGGTTGGTGTTTTAAGCGCGCGAAACACCACATACGTCCACACAACGTAATACACGAATGACAACACACTGTACGGAAGCGGGGCTCCTGTCGTTTTAACTGCAGAGACGACGAGGATAACGGGCGTTATTGTGTGAATTCCGATACGGAACACCGTTCCAAAAGTTAGATGCTTTCCCGCGAACATGAGTTTTCCAAGAATCCAACCCGGGATTGTGTAGATGAAAAGCATCACGAGAGAGCCGAGTAATTCACCCGTAAATACAAATGGAAGCAGCGCTATGGTAATGAGGGGAACATACCATTTCTTTGCAACGATGGGATGGTTTATAACAGCATCAAGTCCATTCGCTACAGAATCGCGTGTAAGTGAAAAGTCCGTCGCTTTTGGTATTTCATATGCACGAATGGAGCGATCGTTTTCACGAATATAAAAATTGCTTTCTGTTACCACGATAACCGAGTTCCAGTTTCGCACGTCCTGCACACCCTTTATGTTTGCATCTTTTTCAAACACTGCGATATGGTCGTATTGAATAGTTTCCGCTGTTAAGTCTTGAGAAATTTTCTTCGGAATGGGAATTGCATACGGCAGAGCTTTATTCGTGAGAAGTTTTCCGTCCTTCAGTTCTATGCGAAGATCTGATGGATAGACGCTGAGAATTTCTTGACGAATTTTTGGGAGGTTTACTGCCTTTGATATCCCAACCCCCATTATGATGACAGCGATTACTGTACCAACAGCATGAAAGAATAACAAATACTTAAAAGAAAACGATTTTGGTGCACGGACAACATCGTTGTAGTATTGGGGGGAAATTGAGGAGAGTACTGC
>DATEVM010000120.1:0-10740 GCA_035281785.1 Patescibacteria group bacterium | reverse complement strand
ATTTTGTATACAAGAACACTACAATAAGCACATGAAGATTAGGGTTCTCCAGGAAAATCTTGTAAAAGCTTTATCAGACGCTCTAAAAAGTGTTCCCTCTAAACCACAGATCCCGATACTCTCATGCGTGCTTCTTACTGCTAAACAGGGAAAACTTCACATTAGAGCCACGGACCTCTCTGTTGGAATTCATATCGCTATAGGAGGAAAAATTCTTGAAGAAGGAGATTTCGCGGTGTCTGCAAAAGTTTTTTATGACGCCATATCTTCACTGAAAGCTGGAGCTATTGATCTGGAAGTGGATGATGTAAAAATGAGCATTGTTTCTTCTGGGGCATCTCTCTCAGTCCAGGGATTTGACTCGCGCGAGTTTCCTCCATTTCCAAAGATTCCAGAAGATGGGATTGAGCTTTCTCTTCAAGATTTTTCCAACCTATTAGAATTCGGGGGAATTGCATCGGGAGTTGACGAAACCCGCCCCGTATTTTCTTCCGTTCTTTTTGAGCGTGATACCCGATGGGTTGCTGTTGTGGCAACAGACGGATACAGGTTAAGCAGAAAAGAAATTCCCATAAAGGGAGGAGATCTTCGATCGGTCATGGCCCCCGCAAAAGTGATGAGAGAGGTTCATCGTATCTTTGAGCGTCTATCACCTAAAACAGTGAAAATAACCTTCTCAGAAGACGCAGGACAGATGTTTTTTTATACTGATGACTGCGAAGTTGCAGTAAGGATCATTGATAGCGAATATCCTTCATACTCAGCAATTGTTCCGCAAGAATGTGAAATAGAGGCACAGATATCAGTTGAAGAACTAACATCCGCAATAAAAACGGCAATGGTGTTTAGTAAAGATGTTTCTGGCGTTATCACGCTTCATCTTACAAAAGAACATATGCAAGTAACATCAAACTCAGCATCTGGAGAAAGCACTCTTGAGGTGGAGGGAAAATTAGAAAAAGGAGACGGGGGAGCAATCTCGTTCAACGGCAAGTATCTTCTTGATTTATTGTCAGCGTTAAAAATAAAAACGGTAAAGTTTGGAATGAACGAATCATTAAAACCTGGGATCTTTACCTCAAACGAAATTCAAGGATTTTATTACGTTGTTATGCCGTTCCGGGTGCAGACGTAGCTTTTTTCGCTGGAGATTGCTGGCCTTGCTTTCTTTGTAATAGTTCTTCTGGATTGGTTGTGATGAGTTCATGTTCTTCTGGTGACGCAATAACTCGAAGAGCCACGTGATTTTGACCAGCAAAGAATAAACCTTCACCCACATCACACGCCATAAGGAATCGTTTTTCACCCTCACTTAGGAAAAAAACTTGTGAAAGGTATGGAACCGCGGCGCTCGACTGCTTCATAAGAAATTGTATTGATGAGTTGGTGACAATTGCTTTTCCAAAGTCATTATTTAGAAAGTCTTCGACGTCCTGTGTAATTGTCGTGATGCCGAGGTAGTATTTGCGCGCGCGTTTTGCCATAGAATGAAGGAAGTTTGCGCTGTCACGGTACTTCATAAAGTACCAGGCCTCGTCAACAATAAGAATGCGGCGCTTTAACTTTTTTCGCACACGAGTCCAGATGAAATCAAGAATAAGGAACATGGCGATCGGGCGAAGCTCATCTTCCATATCACGAACAGAAAACACCGTGAACTGGTTTTTAATGTCAAAGTTTGATTTTTGGTCAAAGATTCCGCGGAACGATCCTTTGATGAATTTTTCCAACCGCGCAGAAAGATTTTGTGCATCCTGATTTTCCATGCCAATAAGCGCTTTATAAAGATCTTCCATAAGAGGGGGCTCGTTTGCTTGCGTTGCGGGGTCGGGGGTAATACCTTTCGCCTTGTACGCAGCAACAAGCGAACGGTCTAACATTGCATCTTCTGTTGGAGAAAGCTCTCCCATCATGATTTTTAACAATGTGTGAATGGAAATAATCTTCATTCCCAACTCATTTTCACCCTCTTCATAAACTGCACTTAAATCAAATGGGTTGATTTTCTTGGGGGAATCGAAGCTAAAGTTGATATATTCACCACCCACAGAGGTACAAAGATCTTCGTATTCGTGCTCAGGATCAAGAATAATGACCTCGGCATCAAACATGAGCTGGCGGAGCGCTTCCAGCTTAACAGCATATGATTTTCCGGCACCAGATTTCGCAAACACTACCATGTTTGCGTTTTCAAGACTAAAACGATCAAACACAACTAATGACTCATTATGTTCATTAATTCCATAGAGAACACCCTTATCGCTTGTAAGCTCGGCAGACGTGAAAGGAAATGTAGTTGCAAGTGAGGTTGTGTCCATGTTGCGCGTAATAAGGAGCTTGTCGATACCAATAGGGAGCGTTGTTTTAAATCCATCCTCCATCTGCAATGCAGCCACTTTACTCACAATGAGAAGGGAGCCCAGCATAGAGCGGATTTGATTCGTAACCTTATTTAACTCTTCCAGCGATTCTGCAGTGATTGTAATGTAGAGTCCGAATTGATAGAAACGCTCCGCCCCCTTTGCAAGCTGTTCCTGAATAGATCGCGCGTCTTCCAGTTTAATCTCGGTATTAATGTTGCTGAGTTTTCCCTGTTTAATATCAGAGCTGATTTCAGCCTCCATCTCGGTGATCTTTCGACGAAGATCATCAAGAATCTTTTTTACCTCGACAGGAAAAATGTGCATTGAGATATCGATAGAGTGTGGGAAGTTAATCAGTGGAGATAACCAGTTTGCTGGAACAGTACGAGGGTATCCGGCAACGAATAATGTTCTCGTATAAATATCGTTGATCTTTTGAAAAGAGAAATCCACCTCGATTGCTTCGGGGGAAATAATATCTTGAATACTCACAAGTCCGGATGAAAAAGCCTGAAGCTCTTGCTGTGTTTGCTGATCGGCGGCAGCTTGTTGGGTAGCAGTAGTATCCGTTTGTTTTTTACCAAACGTAGGAAAGAGGGTGCTGAGTGGGGGCAGAGTTATTGCCATAACGAGTCAATCTTAGCATAGCCGCATGATGTGTGTCAGAGGGGTATCAAGTTATTCCAAACGCATTTCGCGCAGATAAACATTTCTTTGTTCATCAATAGTTACCTGGATGTACCTATCCTTTATGTTTCCTGCAGTAAGGCTGGAAACATATGTACGATTAAGCTTTTTGTCATGCTTCACTTCAAACCAAGCATCTTTTTGGAGAGCATGGTTTGCCGTAACAATATATGTGTTTAGGTATGGAAAATCGTTTAGTTTTCTCTCAATCATATGTATTGCATTTATAGAATCATCTTGATGTTGCCAATTAAGATCGTTCGCAATAATAAATACGTTTTTAATTTGAGGAAGTTTTTCTAGTTGAAGAAGTGCTGTATAAAAACGAAGCTGTTGTTCGGTATTAAGATGTGAGTTTTCATCAACATTAAGAAGTATAAAGTACTCAGAGTTTGTGAAAAATGTTTGGAAGTCTGAAGAAAAGTATTTTTTTGGAATAGTATCGTGATTTCCGGCGGCATAGAGAATGGGATATGACAGTTTTTCTGCGAACTCCTGCGTAAAGTATGTAGCAGACGCGGATGCAGTGTCGTTTATTGCATCCCCAGTGAGCAAAAGAAAAGAGTTTTGAGCCTCTTGTACTGGCAGAGCTCTTTTCACAAACATTTGTGTGGCCGCAGCGTTATCACGGTCAATGAGGGCTATATCAAATCGATTACTTATGATTGAAAACTGATAGGGAAGAGTAAGCGCTTCTGGATCTAAGATGTTGGCACTAAAAGGAGACTTGGGTTTGTTTGAGATGATTGGCTGCGGAAGACGTAGCTCAAAAAGATTACATTGTTCATTACACCCAAAGGCCTTATATGAAAGATCAAATGACTGCTTTGTGCGAATAAAATCTTTCAAATACTCTCGTTTTGAACGAATGCCAAAGTCGCTTAGTAACACAGTAGAGCGCGACTCTAAAAGCGTTTTATATATCGAGTGAAGATCCGCTGTGTTTGATATTCCCCAGACCTTCGCCGGCAAGCGTGCATATGGTTGTGAAGATGAAAGAGGTAAAAGCGCGTAGTGATTTGATGAATAAAGGTCTACGAAATAGGGATTGAGTGTGGTAATAAGAAATGCCTGAGAGACTAATGTTGAAGAAAGTGAGGCATTTGCAAGTTGAACGGCATAGTATGCATGATTAGATACGATATTTCGGAATCGAGCTGTCATGCCGGAGAAGAATATGACGTAGATAAAAGTCCCGACAAATAGAGTAAAAAGCCCTCGTGCTGATAGTAAAAATGATAGGACATGTTTTTGTGTAAGTTTTCGTAATGCAATCGGACTCCAATACGCAATGAGGGGGAAGAAAATAACGAGTATGAAGAACTGTAAATCTGTAAGAGGGGAGTATGTGAAATGTAAAAGCGCAGAGACAAGAGGGATGAGTGAGAGCATAAAGAAAATATGATGATTCTTTTGCACACGATGACGAACGATGATGTATGTTACGAATATTGTGATCAGGATGAGTGTGAGGTTAAGGTAGTAAAACGCTCCATAGTTTTGTAAAAGAGCGAGCATTGGAGTTAACAACAACACATAAAACGATGTGTGCGGTTGTAGTGTAAGGCCTGTGTTTCTACAAAGATCAAATCGTTTGAACTGTAGAAAACATCTGGCGCTTGCGAGTTGTTCGACTCCCGCCACAGAGTACTCAAGATCCTTTGCAGGGTTATGCTCCATGTATGGATTTTGATGGAGGAGAAAAAAAGACAGAACAAAAACGGTATAGAGAGGCCAATGCGTATAAAAGTGTCTGCCGATTTTTTTTACATGATCCAGAGCATCTTTATACCTTTCAAAGACACCCCTCTCTAGTGTGGAGATTTTTACAACGATCCCGGCTATTGCCCAAAAAATAAAAGCTACCTTTGATGCGGCAAAAACATCAAGATAGGCAGCTGTTGTTAATAGTCCCAAGATAGACCCGGTGAAACCAATAGATGCGGCGGCAACTTGTCCATTTTTTGAACGAGCCGCCCGAAAAACGTCTTGTAATAAGAAAAAAATAACTCCATAGAAGGTGAAAAAACCAAGAACACCCGTTTCTCCAAGGGTACGGAAGAAGTTGTTGTCTGTACTGTCAGCCTCGATAAACTTTTGCGTATCGAGCATTGCCAATGTTCCATACCCGCTCCCAGAAAAGGGATTTCGTACGAAACCAAATCCGGCTTGCGGCCAGAGAGTGTCGAGTCGTATCCCCATGGACAGCCCGTACTTCAGTGCATTTTCAGACCAAGTGCTTTTTTCCTGGACGACCACAATGCTTATTGAGCCATCCGGATTTTTTGTCTGTATTGTTTTTGTCTCATACCCATCACCAACGAGATCTGTGGGGGTGCTTCGCTCTGTTGTTTTTTGCACAAAACCCATCGCTTTATCCTTAATGCGTTGAGGAAGAACGGTCCAAAGTAGACCAGTGCTTATTACGCCGACACATAACACAATAAATCCCCAGAAAAATCGTTGTCTGATGGTGGGGAGACGAGCGAGGTGAAATAAAAGAACAATCGTCATTGCGATCATATATCCAACGAGTGAAATGGCAGACGCAGTTAAGATGAGCATGGTAAAACCAAGAAGATGAACTGCTTGTAGTGTGATAAAGACACCCGCACGCGTTAAAAGTGAACTGGAACGAACTGCCCCAAGAGATAGCGAAAAAATGAGAGGTAAAACAATCACAAGAAATGCAGCTAAGTCATAATGACCAGCGAATGTTGACTGCGGACGAGCGTCGTTTTCGAGATACAGCTTTTCTCCTTTACTATACTCACGGTTCATCGTTGAGTAGACAGGGAAGTGAGCATATTTTTGACCAAAACCATATCCGACAACTCCGAGAATGGTTATAACAATTGCGGCAAAGACCACAGCGACTTGCTTTTTTGTCTTTACGGCAGAAAATAGGAAAAAGAACACGGAAAAGTACTCAAGATATCGCATAAAATGCAGAGCACTTTTGCCGACATGAATGAGTTGCAACGGAATAGTTTGAAGTAAGAATATTCCAAGAGCGATTGATAATAAACCTGCACATGCATATAAAAAGACGAACCAAAAATAACTCGTGTTCCATTGAACTCGTTTTGCTCGAACATCTCGCAGCCACACAATGGCAGTGCAAAGCACAAGAAAGTCTTCCGGCCGCACGCGAACGATATACCCTGGGAGGATGTCAAAAAGAGGAATCTTTGGAAAGAGTGGAATGAAGATAAGAAGAAATGTACACAGAATGAAGAGAAGATTTTCGTTGAGTGAATGGATAAAAAATCGCATCTTGCCCATAAGACATTGTACTATTTTTCACCGTAACGGAGGGATGTATCGAGGATTATTGCGGATTTGATGACTGGGTTGTCTGCTGGTCGGCAAACACCTCCGCCGGAGTTGTTGGAGGCTGTTGGGTGGGGGATTGACCTGGGGGTTGACCCGGGGAGACGGACGCAATTGTTTCTTGGATAGGTGCCGCCGGAACTACCTCTTGTGCTTGTGGAAACTGAGCGATTGGTTCTTGTACAGCTGCTGCCGAAGGAGCTTCTACTGTAGGTGAAGCTGAGGCTGTTGAGGCGATAGCGCCTGAAGAAGTATTATCTTTTGTCAGTGTTTGTAGCGCCGGTTGTTGGATAACACCTGATAAACTTGCCTCCACCGCAGCGGTTGTGTAGCTACGCGTATCTCCCATTTTTTGCCCTTCGTATGATCCGGGATTATAGATGGTATAGAGCAACTGAATAAGCTCTTGTGTGTTGAGTTGTCGAGCATTAAGACCAATGCGGGCAAATTGTGAAATAAGATGATCGCGTTTTGGCTCCAAATCAGTAAGCGCGCGCTCAAGAATGTATGCCCGATCTAGTTGGGGGATTTCTTTCTTTTTGATTTGAGGAATTGCCCCTTTGGGCTCCGCTGCTGTTCCACGGAATGGAATAGCGACGTAAAATTTTTTGTCCAAAATACGCCGTTCTTTTACAAGTTCGCTCACAAACTCCCTATATCTTCTGATTTGTGTCTTTCTTAGCGGTGAGAGGGTTTTATCTTCCCACTCCTTGACGTATCGTAGGTATGCAGTCACATCTTTTTTTTGTGAGCGAATGACGATCTCAACAGGAAACGTAAGTGAATTAAGAAGTCCGGCATAGGTGTAGATAATTGCATCTTGTTCTTCCTCTGCCAGCAATCCAAAGTTAAGAGAACCGACAGAAAGAACCATCGCCACCGAACTATCCTTCAGGATGATAGTGTCGTTTGTTATATCAAAGATTTCCAGATATGTTTGTGTGGTGGATTGGATGTGTGTTTTCATACTGTTTTTGCCTGAATTTCTATTGGTTGAACAATAGTACCAGCTAAGACAAGCTTCATTGTATCAAAGGAATAGCCATCTCTTTCGGCCACAATTTCATACTCACCCGAAGGAAGTGGGGTTGAGACAAAAAACTGTCCAAGCTTGTTTGTTCGGAGTGCGCGCACAGGCATACCGGTGTGATCTCGAATCTCTATGATACAACCATCAAGTATTTTTCCATCCTGATTTAGTACCATTCCAACAATAAGGTTTGGGGAGGTTGGGGTTTTAGGAAAGGGAAGTGCGATGTTTGTTTTGACAGGTACAGATTCACTTGTTGGTCGAACGACTTGCTGTTGCTCTTGGTATACAAATTGATTTGCGCCACCTTGACCAGCTCCGGAAAAAACGACAACCGGTGTGGCTGGTTCAATCTTAACGACTCCTTCTTCAGGAACGATAACCGGAGGGGTATACACCGCTTGGATAAGCTCGGCCGTTTGTTGCGTTTGCACCTCGACGGATTCTGCGGCCTCTTCACCCGGGGGGAGAGATGAAATTGCATGGAGTACATGTGGCTCAACTTGAAGCGATGGTTTTACAACCTCTTGCTCCATTTTTTTACCAACAGAAGGCGTTGTTTTAATGGTTGTCGTGTCATACATTGTGAGAATAATATTTGCGCGCTGTTCAAGCTCATCAACATTTCCTTTCTGATCGGTAGTATCGACGGTTCGAAAGTATGCTTCTGCTCGTGCTTTTTTGCGGGGACGAGTATCCTGCTGGCTAAGTTGTGCCGAAGATGAGGATGTTGTGTAACTAAAAACATCGGGGACTTTAATCGTTTTTTTCCAATAGAACTTTGTTGGGTTGTAAATTGCGCGAACAAACGCAAGGAACCAGTGATCGAGCGGTCGTTCTTGCAGTGGAACGAACGCAAACACAATTCCAAGAATGACAAAAAAGAAAATAAGAGGCCACTTGAAGAGATCGGGCAAGTTTGAGGAATATGACATAAATGCAAGGAGAGCCCCCGCCGCAAGCTCAAAAAATTGCTTTAGCGTCATGTTCCCAATAAGGTGGAACTCGTATGATGTAATGTTCTGTGGGACAGGATGCTCCTGCATGAGATCATTCTAGCAGAGTTTACTAAGGGAAAAGATCGAGCCTCAGATATTACAAAGCTCGATCTTCTTTGGTCTCAGGACTTTGTTATTCTGCTGATGCTCGGATGAGGAAACGAATAGCAAGACTTCTGCCATCAGCCGATTTTCCAAGAGCATCGAGTTGGAGGTAAGGTAGTACCCTTGAAGAAAGTGGGGCGTATCGGTATTGAATTTGCGCAGACCCTATTTCAACAGTAGTGACTTCATTTATTAATACGCTGTCTTCTAGGAAAAATGTTGACAATACTTCAGCCTTTCTTTCTAAAATGTCCTTTTCAATAGAGGCTTTGTCTGGCATTTGAGCTACCTCAGACGTTTGAATAATCTCCGGCGGAATAAAGAACTCTGCCTTTATGATATCGTTGTGCGAGTTGACCCATACGCGAGCAAATTCTTTAAGTGAATCATTGATAAAAAGCGGGAAGTTGTTGAGGTTGTAGGTAAAAGGTATAACCGCCACATCTCGTGATGTCGAACCCTCATCTTCTCCTGTTGCAGACGTGTATGTAATCTTTGATGCATCGAGCGTGAGTTTGTCGAGTGAGATAAACCGTGAAAGAAATGATGTGGCCGCCTCCATAGAGGAGTCAACATTAACTTGCGAAGGAGGTTTTCTTTCTATATCGGCAAGGAAAAGTATTGAACCTTTTACTGCGACGGTGAGTGACGACGTTTGGTCAAGAGAAAACCATGTGTCTTTAAGATACTCTTGTGTTGCAGGAAGCATAGAAAGTTTTTGTGCAATTTGTTCGGCAAAAACAGAAGGATCCTGATTTACAGATTGAACTTGGAATATAGGGAGCGTACTAGGAGGCTCCGTAAATGTTAATGAAAAAAGAACGGTTTTAATCCCGCCGGGCTTTTCTAAATCTGAAACAACTCCTGCCTCTTGGGGAACTTCAGGAGCCTTACCCCTCCATAGCGCCAATAGGATACCAAGAAAAATGATGATGATAAGAGCGAGAACTCCGACCCAGATGATAGTTTCTCTTTTGGTTTTTTTTTGTTCCATATGCTGATTACTCTTTTGTATAAGCATACTATTGTTTATTCTCACTTCCGCTATTGTTACCTTTATCCTCGGCAGTTGTCTCCTGAAGCGGAGATCCGCCGGCAGAAGACGAACATGTGTCTGCATTTACGTAGATACCATAAATATCAGACTCATCTCGAATAATCTGCTCTTTCATGATCCTTGAAAGCGGAAGGAGGCTTAATATATCAATTTTAAATCCGCTTTTCCCAACTACTTCGTAATGGAGGTGGTTTCCTGTTGAGTTCCCCGTGCTGTCCACAATCCCTATAAGTTGTCCAGCGGAAACAGAAACGTTTTCCGTAGGAGAGGTATCGCTTGCAGCGTTCCCGAAACTTTTTAAGTGGGCAAAAATAAGAAGATATTTGTCGGTTGTAACAATAACATGATTTCCATAAGGACCGTTCCCCTCAATTGAACCATTCTTAAAAGACGCACCTCCAAGAACACCCGTTCCTTCTGGGTAGAATGATGCGGTACCAGCAAAAGGAGTGCGCACCGTATTAAATCCCGCGGCACCGGTAGTGATGTCAATCGCCGAACCGCTCGTGTTATAGGAAGGGAAACCGGGGACAGAACCACCGCTCCACACCCTATGTTTTCCTCCATCAGAGTAGCTTTTATAGCCATTAATTGAGCCACTCGTTGGCCAACACCCCTCGTATCCCTCTAGAATATCAATAGTAAGTTCACCACCGCTGCCCGAGAGTGGTCTGTTGGTAAGAAATGGCCCAAAAATAAGAGTTTGCCAAAGTGCTGCACCGGCAATGATGCCGACGGTTGTATATCCTATCGCCGCTCCGCCAGGAACTGTTCCGGCAACGGTGTTTAGCGCGGTCGCTGCTTGTCCGACAGGCCTCAATAAACTATCGGCCGTTTTCCCCAACGAGTTCCATGCTCCAGAGAGCCACGATTTTACTCCTCCCCATGCCTCAGCAAGTTTTCCGCCGATAGCAGAAAGGACTCCGGTAGCCCATCCTGCAAACTTAATCGCGCTTAAAAGGAGCATGATTGCGCCCAGAATTTGGGCGATGAGGTTGATAAGCCCTAAAGAGAGAACAAACTTAAGGATTTTTCCAATAAGATCAACCTTGTCCCAAAGCTGTTTAGAAACGAATTGCTCGTACAAGGCGCCGACAACGGGGAGCGTTTTGAGGAAGTTGTCGAACTGTTCGACTTTTTCAATAATTTCTACAGCCTCTGCCGCCG
>DATEVM010000119.1:0-11103 GCA_035281785.1 Patescibacteria group bacterium | reverse complement strand
GCTCAATATGGTTGTAAAACAACTTCAACAAGCGTTACAGCTTGATGGATTGGAAGAAATGAATGTGCAAGGAAGACCATTTGACTCGAAAGTGATGGAAGCGGCTGAGTCGGTCGATGGTGAGAAAGACATGGTTGTGCGCGTTCGTCGCAAAGGATATACATTAAACGGTATGACATTACGCCCGGCCTTTGTTGAGGTTGGAAACGGTCATACAAAACAAAAAGAAAAATAAGGAGGAAATATGGCAAGCACAGGAAAAATCATAGGTATTGACCTTGGAACAACCAACTCAGCGGTTGCAGTGATGGAAGGTGGATCGCCAAAAGTCATTCCAACAGCTGAAGGAACAAATACGTTTCCATCTGTCGTGGGGATGACAAATAAAGGACAGAATGTTGTGGTCGGTATTCCTGCAAAGCGCCAAGCAATTCTCAACTCCAAAAACACAATTGTTTCTGTAAAACGCTTAATGGGCCGCAAAAGCTCCGATGCGGAAGTCGAGAAGACAAAGAAACATGTTTCATACACTATTGTGTCTGGAAAAGACGGCATGGCTGCGGTGGAGATCGATGGAAAACAATATACTCCACAAGAAATTTCCGCAAAAATCCTCATGAAAGCAAAGGCAGATGCCGAAGCATATTTGGGGGGCACAGTTGACCGTGCGGTCATTACCGTTCCTGCATATTTTGATGACTCTCAACGTCAGGCAACAAAACAAGCTGGAGAGATCGCGGGATTAAAAGTAGAGCGCATTTTAAATGAACCGACCGCAGCGGCGTTGGCCTATGGTTTAGACAAAAAGAAGAACGAAACCATTGTTGTGTATGACCTTGGAGGCGGAACATTTGACGTCACGGTGCTTGAAATCGGCGGTGGAGTATTTGAAGTGAAGGCAACAAACGGCGACACCTTTCTTGGCGGTGACGATTTTGACGCAAAAATCATCGAATGGATCGTTTCCGAATTCAAGAAAGAAAACGGTGTAGATTTGTCGAAAGATGCTCAAGCTCTTCAGCGCATCCGGGATGCGGCTGAACGCGCAAAGATTGAACTTTCATCTGCGCAACAAAGCGAAATCAACCAACCGTTTATTACACAAGGTTCTAACGGTCCGTTGCACCTCACAATGACTCTTACGCGCTCAAAGCTGGAAGAATTGGTTGATGACCTCATTCAGAAAACACTGGATCCTGTGAAGAAGGCGCTGAAAGATGCCGGTCTGGACGCATCAAAAGTTCAAGAAGTCGTGCTTGTTGGTGGAATGACTCGTATGCCAAAAGTACAGGAACTTGTGAAGAAGTTCTTTGGTAAAGAACCGCACAAAGGTGTCAATCCGGACGAAGTTGTTGCGGTTGGTGCAGCGGTGCAGGCAGGAGTTATTGGCGGCGATGTGAAGGATATTTTGCTATTAGATGTGACGCCACTAACGCTCGGTTTGGAAACATTGGGCGGCGTGCGTACATCATTGATTCAGCGCAACACGACAGTGCCAACAAGTAAATCGCAAGTGTTCTCAACGGCTTCTGATAATCAAACATCAGTGGAAATAAATGTTCTGCAGGGTGAGCGTGAAATGGCGGCAGACAACAAGTCGTTGGGTCGATTTATCCTGGATGGTATTCCACCGGCACCGCGCGGGGTCCCGCAGGTTGAAGTTACGTTTGATATTGATGCAAACGGCATTCTGCATGTAACGGCCAAAGATAAAACGTCTGGCAAGGAACAGAAAATTACCATTCAGAACTCAACGAACCTTTCAAAAGAAGAGGTAGAGAAAATGAAGATGGATGCGGAAAAGCACGCTGAGGAGGATAAGAAAAAGAAAGATCTCGTTGAGGCTCGGAATAAAGCAAGCGGCGTTTCATTTGAGATAGAGAAGCAATTAAAAGAGTATGCTGATAAAATTCCGGAGGCTGATAAAAAAGCCATCGAAGAGAATGTAAAAAAGCTAAAGGAAGTATCCGAGAAGCCGGAGTCAACAAAAGAAGAGTTGGAAAAGGCAACGGAAGAAACGCTCAAATCAGCGCAGAAGATCGGTGAAGCAATGGCAAAAGCGCAACAGGAAACTGCGAAAGCGGGTACTCCGGGAAACGGCTCAAAGAAAGAGGACGAGAAGAAAGACACCAAAGACAATGGACCAGTAGAAGAGGGTGAGGTTGTAAAAGAATGAACGAACGCATTGTAAAAGAACTAGCCGCATGAATAAGCGTGATTACTACGAGGTCCTAGGTGTTTCCAAATCTGCCTCTCAGGAAGAAGTGAAGGCGGCATATCGTAAGCTTGCGCTGCAGTATCATCCAGACCGAAATAAGTCAGCAGATGCCGAAACAAAATTCAAAGAAGTGAACGAGGCATATCAGGTCGTTAGTAATGATGAGAAGCGAAAAGCCTATGACCAATTCGGTCACTCGGCCTTTGACCCCTCTTCAGGTTTTGGCAGCAACCCATTTACCGGTGGATATAAGCAGGGACCATTTACGTACTCATACTCAACTGGCGGTGGAAATCCATTTTCCGGATTTGATTTTGGCGAAGGCGGAGATCCATTTGAAATATTTGAAAGCTTTTTTGGTGGGGGTAATCCATTTGGGGGCAGAACACGTCGAAAGCAACGATACACATTAACGGTTTCATTTCTAGAAGCGGCTCGTGGTGTTGAAAAAACAGTCTCTGTTGAAGGGAAGAAACACACAGTTCGTATTCCAGCGGGAGCGGATGACGGGACACGTATTAGTTTTTCTGATTTTGACATTACCCTTGATGTAAAATCAGATCCTATTTTTCGAAGAGATGGATATGATGTTTACACAGACGTGGAAATATCATTCATCGATGCAATCTTGGGTACAATGATTGAGGTTCCAACGATTGACGGTCCACTAAAATTAAAAGTTCGTCCCGGAACGCAACCGAACACTATGGTTCGACTTCGCGGCCAAGGAGTACAGTTTTTGCGTGGCTCAGGACATGGTGATCAATACGTGCGGCTCATGGTTAACATTCCAGAAAAGCTGTCTCGAAAACAAAAAGAGCTTATCGAAAAGTTTGATAAATCATAGGGCAATATATCCATGTTCCTTAAGTGAGTACTTTTGATCATGCGCTAAAATAACATGATCTGCCAACTCAATTCCGAGCATATCTGCGGCCTTTTTCATACTCTTGGTAAATACCACATCATCATCGGACGGTAACGGATTTCCAGATGGATGATTATGAACCAAGATAATAGCTGCAACTGGGTGATATTTAATCGGAGTAAAGACATCTCGTGGATAAATTGAGGTATGGTTGAGAGATCCGACAGCAATAACCTCAGTATGCAATATGTGATAGCGGGTATCGAGATAGAGGCATAATAAATATTCTTTTGTTTCAGAAGCATAGTGATGGAGCATTGATTGGACAATAGATGGAGAAGTAACCGCGATAGCACCTCTTTTTTGTATGCGATTTCCTAGTTCGACTGCTGCTAAAACAGCGCATGCTTTTGATATCCCAACTCCGGGAATTGTCGCAAGATTTGCGTACGTAACTTTTTGAACATCGTCAAACACGCAGCGTTCAACTTTTTGCGCGAGTTCCATAATGGGGCATTTTATTGTTCCTGATCCCAGTATGACCATAAATAATTCCTCTGTCGTTAAAGAGGATGGTCCTAATGTCAGTAGTTTTTCCCGGGGGCGAGCAGTCAGCGGTCGATCTTTCAGTTTCATGCACTACAATGTAGCGCATATTTCTTTCAAAGACCTTTCAAATTCTTGTTCGTTTCCACAAAAGAGCGTTCGAGAAGGAAAAAGGTGTCTTTGGTTGGCAAAGCCAATGACAACAAGCGGTAAAGACATCCATTGTTGATTATTCTTTGTGACATCAAGAAACATACTTACATCAAATACCGGCAAGGATTCTTCTAAAACGACGACGCTGGGTTTTGAAACAACCAACTGGACGAGGGAGTCGGCAACAGATTTTGCGATTACAGTTTCACATTGTAATTCTTCGACGACTCGATGATATAATCTTCTTGTGCGAGAGTTCTGGCAAATGAGCAGGACTTGAGGAAACATAATTGATATCTCTAACTTAGATAGGCTATAATCTACTATAGCAAGAAACGAAAGTCAAGATAAGATGCTAGACAGAACACAACTCGGCAAACGAATAAAGGAGGCTCGCCTCCGCACCGGCATGTCACAGCAGGAGCTGGCGAACGTTGTTGGGGTGTCCGATAAGACTATTTCTGCCTACGAAGTCGGTCGGGTTGATCCACCCCTTGAGTCGCTTGAGAAATTGAGCCAAGCAACGTCGCATCCCATTGCATACTTTATAGGAGACGTTCAGAGTAATATTGAGGCAAAACTTGAGCGTATCGCCCGCGAACTTGCAGAAATTAAGCAATCTTTGCAATCAACCTCAACCCAGACTTCAACAACATCTTCTACGCCACAGGTATCTCAAGCTCCTTTGGATCAATCGGTTCCTCAAGAGTAATACTCGTATCTTTTCCCGGGTGTGCGGTATAATTCTGACATCTCTTTACATGGAGGTGTCGCCTAGTGGTCTATGGCAAACGCCTGGAAAGCGTTGACCCGCAAGGGTTCCGTGAGTCCGAATCTCACCACCTCCGCTTATGGAAATACCATTTTCAGTCGGCATTTCGCCGACACTAAAGATACGTGGCTTGATCGCAAGCCGAGACATTAAGACAGGAGAAATTCTAGAAAAATGTCCTATTATTCTTGTGGAGTTGAAGGGTCAAGAAGAATTTTTGAAGAAGACTGTGCTGTGGCGGTACTACTTTGAGTGGACGGCAAAATATCACGCAATTGTGCTGGGGTATGGTAGTTTATATAATCATTCGTATTCACCAAATGTTCGATATGACATGGATTATAAAAATCAGGTCATGGTGTATCGGGCGATAAAAGATATCAAAAACGGTGAGGAAGTGACGATTAACTACAACTGGGATCCTGGTTTAAAAGACCCAATAGACGAGTTTCTTATAGATTTTGACTCACACAAACCGGTAAAAAAATAAGATGATAGTTGTGGGTGCATTATTTCCCGTTTAAAAGTAAGCTTACATCTCGTAGGGAACTTGAAGTTTGAACGCGTTTGAATGGATGCGGTTGAGAACTGCATGAATGGTTTCTTGCGAGATGCCGGCGATAACAATTTCTTTTTCAGGGACCTTTTTATCGATGAGTTGCTCAAGCACTGCGTCAATGTCTTTATAGCTAAAGCCAAGTTCTTGTTCATCTGTTTGGCTGTCCCACAAGCCTGCGGATGGATGTTTGTTGATGATTTGGTCGGGAATACCAAGCTCTCTTGCCATCGCCTGAACTTGTGTTTTATAGAGCGTTGAAATAGGTTCTATGTCGGATGCCGCATCTCCAAATCGAGTAAAGTATCCAAGATAATGTTCGGATTTGTTTTCTGTCCCGCAGACCAACGCATGCATTTTTTTTGCATAGTCGTACACAACAATCATGCGGGCGCGCGCCATAATATTTCCTCTGCGCACCTTATCGGTCTCGGTTATGCCGAGCTGCGAGCAGTACAAATCAACGATCGGAGAAATGTTGTGTTCTATCCACCGCGACGGTGGAATCTTGTTCCATTCACAGATCGCCTTTGCATCTTCTATATTTTGTGTCGCGTAAGGAAGGAATATCGGCGTGATGTTTGCCGGAGTTAATGTTTGAGTGAGCAGCGTAAGCGAGAGGGCAGAGTCAATACCGCCGGAAACTGCAATGACGACATGGTGCATGTTTTGTTTGGAAAAGGTGTTTTGAATAAAAGCAGTGATGCTTTCTTGTGCTAGCATAGCAGCTGATTATACCTAGGAGGAGGCCTATTTACCAGAATAGAGTCCGTGTTCTTCGATATATCTCGCAATAGTAGGAAGCGTAAGCGATTCAAGCGACTTTTGTTCTTTTACGGCGTTCCGTATCTCAGTTGATGACGTACCAACTTCTGGTACTTCATGCAACGCTTTCATCCCCGGAATGAGTGGTTCTAGTGCATATCCTTTTCTTGGATACACCAGCACACCAAATTTGTTGACGATATCTTCATATCGATTCCATTTATGAAAGTCTTTTAGCTGATCTGACCCCATCAACCAAACGAACGTGTGTTGCGGGAACTCTGCAGCAGCATGTTCCAAAGTTTCAATAGAATAACTTTTTGTGTCTTTCTCTATTTCATATGCGTAGATTGGGTAGTTTCCAAGAAGTTGTAGCATGGCTAGTCGGTGGTTTGCGGACGAAAGCTCTTTTGCAAAAGGATGATTTGCGCATGGAACAAACCAGACTTGATCAGCGATTTTTTTTGCGACAACAGTATTGGCGACTGTTTTGTGCCCAAGATGAGGTGGATCAAAGCTTCCGCCGAACAATGCAATCCGCATGGTCTGCATTATATAATGCCCAAGTGGCGCATGATACAATTGCTGCGCCCTAGTCGTAATCCTGGAGACGTCGGATAGCGGTCAATTCCAGAGGTTTGCTAAACCTCGACCCCAAAAGGGTCCCGTGGGTTCGAATCCCACCGTCTCCGCTTGTTAGGATTCAAATTAGAATGATAGAATAGGGTCATGAAACAGGAACTTCTTCTGGCTCGCTCGGGAGCTATGGTGCCGCGCTGGTTCCAGACCCGGGTGTTCCGCCATCATTAGTTAAAGTGGACAGTTATCAATCCGTTCCCCGGTAAAGTTGATCCTCGTGTCGTTGTCGGACAGGTAGTCGGCTACACTATTTGTTGTGGGTCCGCCATATGTACTTGGACTGGAAATAACAGTCAACAACGAGGGATTTCCGGATAGGTCGGGATCAAACACGCCATTGTAGGATGTTTCTGGAGGGATGGGCCAGTTCGTAGTGTGGTTCTTCCAATAGCCTGGACTACACCATTGGGCGAGTAGGTTTGGTATTGGGCTCGGCGCAGGGGGAGTGATACATGTTACAACAACGCTTGCACTAGCGCTTTGACCTGTTTGAACGATGGTGGCGGTATTTTCGTGGTTCCCAGCGTCTGCATCACAAACAAACGTATGGAGATAGCTAAAATTTGTGTCTCCAGCAACCACGCCTAAGGGGCCGGTCATGGTGTCTTCAACAGCAACCGTATTGTGAATCAGCGCTGAAGGTTCGCCAAATACAACTGGAACGGAAATGGTATTACCGCCGACTTTTCCTGAGGTATTTACGTTTGCAGTGTTGACTCGATCATCTCCGCTGTTGAGTGGACTCGTATATGTACAGGTAAGTGATTGGTTTCTGCCAAGAACAAATGGAAACTCCACATCGCAAATGACATCGACGTTAAGCGGATCGCTTAGAATGTCACTGACGCTTGTGAGTGTGGCCGCCATTAAAGTTGGGTTACTAATGGTGATCGTTCCTTCAACATTCCAGTCACTATCGTGAAAGCCGGTTTTTGTAACGGAAACTAAATAGGCGACGTCGCTAGACTGGCCGGTCAATACATTAAGCGCACTCTCGGATACTGTTTTATCAATGTTCCAGTCAAAGGTGCGAGTATAGGAGGTATTTGCTGTTTTCCCTATCTGCACTTCGGCATCATAGCAAAAATTGATATGGCTGAGACCATAATACTTGTTGTTTTTATTTTTGAGATTGAGCGGAGCGTGAAGATTGCCTGCCTCTGTCTCCTCGTCATAGGTATAGAGATTGCCGCCCGGACCTCCTTTTACAAACACGGCATCGAGGCCGACATCGGATACAAAACTTACCGAATCTCCTGTTACTGTAACATCGACATGCACATACCCATCGGTATACGATCCGCTTACAGCAGGATCAACCTTTATCTCAAAGTATCGCGAATCAAACTTACCGCAGGTGGCGTTTGAGGAAATGAGCTGGGGGTTGTCTACTGCGGTTGCATTCTGAAAAAGGGCGGAAAAACATAGTAACCCAAGTATAAGCGCTATGAAAATTTTGAAGGTCTTTCTCACTGTGAATAACTATGGCAGAGTTACTTTTGTTTTGCAAGATTATTTATCTGGGTATCGAAGGGTTGGTATTCAAACATACACTTCAGCACTAAGGGCGCTAAGCATGAATGCTTCAGCTGTATGGGAGTGTTTTTTTACTTATTCGAGACCGTTTTTTTTCGAAAGAAAGAACCGTAAGGTACGCAGCCAAACCAACTGCGCCCATAACTGTTAGTGTGTCTCCGGCTTTTCTTGCCGGAGTGTTGTTTGTAAACGAAACAGAGATGGTGTGTTCCCCTGCGGGTATAGGGATAATAATCCTTCCGGGAAATTCTTTGTCATTGTATTGAATATCGGTTGGTTTTCCATCTACAAGTGCCTCCCATCCAGGAAAATATACTGTCTTTTGGATGATGTCAGCGGGCTGATTTACCAGAACGACATATGTCATTGTTGTTCCGTTCCATTCTTTTATTTCAAATGCCCCAATTTTTCTTGGAATACTACTTTTTTCAAGAAACAATGTATCTCCGGTTTTTCGAATCACAATTTTGTCAGAAATATGATGTCGAGTGTATCCAAGCGACCATATTGGTGTTTGTTCATCGTAGGAAGATGCTGTTTTAAAGTACTCAAACCATTCGTAGTCTGAGTTTGAGAAAAATCCGCGAGGTCTTGCATAAAGAAAAACAGAAAGTGCAATGGACGCTAAAAGTACGCAGCAAAATGTTTTGTATAAAAGTTGAAACTTTCGCAACTCAGTGAAGACATATATACATAATAAAACAGAAGAAAATACGGAAACCCACAGTAATCTCCATGGAAACTGGATGTATTTTAACGGAGACGCGATTTCCCACACCCACAACGAAAACGGCGTCATCAAGTACACACTACATACATAGATCCCGATAAGTCCAGTCATGACACGAATGTTTGAAGACTTCACATGCCCCTTTATAAGGAGAATGAGAGAAGAAAGGACAATAATGAAAGAGGTGAGTCCGATAGAAACCAAATGCGAGGTTGGTTCTTTCGCGCTATTCGGAACAAATTGCAAAAACAAAGTGCGTAGATTTGGGTATTGCATCCAATAATTCTCAACAATTCCTTGGTTGTTGTAGTTAATAAATTGTTTTTCCAGCATACTGGGAAGAATTGTCCACATCGTCATCAGCGCTCCAAAGAATATGGGAATGCCGATAGGAAAAAAGAACTTTGCCACATCACGTACATGCTTCGCGTGAGGTACGAGTGCAAGAAAGATGATCATGGGAAGCGCTAGCATGACTGAAGTTTGATGCGTCGTAAAAAAAATAACGGTAACCAAAGATAACAGTGCGGAGTGCGCGAGTCTGCCAATAAGTGTGGAAGAAACCAGTGTTTGTTCTGCAAGCCACAACATCCAGGGTAGTACTGCAAAAAAGTAGATTTCTCCAATCGCTCCTCGGGCGAAAACATTTAGTAATGAATATGGCGCAAAAACGTACACAAGCGCTACAATTGTGCGCTCTAGTGCAGACAATTTTTTTTGTGTTCCCACGAGATACATTCCCACTGCTCCTATGATCAATGCGAACAACATTCCAAGGTTAACGCTTTCCTGAAGACTGTTTGTAAGTATGAATAGCGCGGAAGAAACGATGTACGGAAGATGATATGAAAAAATGAACACAGGGTAACCGAATCCTCCATTCAAGTTGGGTGCCCATCGCGGGGGTACTTGATGCTGCTTCAGCGCCAAATAGTAGTTCGCCGTTCTTGCAACGTGATACTCCAGGTCGTCAGTCGTCATCATGACTTTTGTAAGAAGCGAACGAAAGACTAAGACAACTAATATGCCGAGTATGAGCAGGGGAAATGCATGTCGAAAAGCGTGCCGTATGCGAGTACTTAACATATCCACATGGTATACTTTTTTTGTGTTCCCATCCAGAAAAATCTTATTCATAGGAGTCATTCTTTTTTTCGCTCTCTTTTTTCGTCTTTATAAACTTGGGGACATCCCATCAGGCTTCCAGAACGACGAAGCGTCATTTTTTCTCAACGCAGTTTCATTAAAAGAAACAGGTATGGATGAAGACGGTCATAGATTTCCAATATTTCTATCATCATTTATCGATCCAAAACCCGCACTTTTTTCGTATCTTCAGATACCATTCATTGCACTACTTGGTGAAACAAAAACGGCAGCGCGGATGCCTTCTGTGTTGTTTGGAGTACTGTCACTCGTCGTTCTATACCGTTTACTTCTGACCATGACGACAAAAAAGATTGCAACTGTGACAACAGTTCTCGTCATGATATCTCCCTGGCACATACTCGTATCCCGGGCGACTCAGGAAGTAGTGATGTCGTTCTTTTTTAGTCTCTGTTCAATATGGCTGTACCAATGCTTAAGAAAAAAGACAACAATTCTTTATAAGGCACGATACGGTGTATTGTTTTTTACAACGACAGTACTTGCTATGTACAGCTATCATTCGGCAAAAGTAGCACTACCGCTCATCGTATTAGGGATGTCGATAGCTTCTTACCAAAAGCCCCAACGAACGTTCCGTATGCCGTGGAAAGAACTCGGTGGAATTATTGTCACATCCCTTGCAGGAATATATATCACGAGCTTTGTTTTTTCTGGTAGTTTGGATCGTTTCCGGGCGGTCAGCATTTTTACAGATAAAGAACCACAGCTCATTTTAGATGAACAAATTCGCGCTGCAACGCCGTATCTTCCACAATTTGTTCTGCGCATTTTTCATAATAAGGTCGTAAACTATGGAAGAGATATTGTTCGTCGATACGCTGCACACTTCACCGTCGACTTTTTATATATAAACGGAGGAGAACCACAGCGTTATAAAGTTCCGTTTCATGGACTGCTCTACATTGTTGAGCTTCCGTTATTATTGTGCGGTTTGTATTGTGCAATACGGTCAGATAAACACGCCGACAGAGCAACCCACGTTTTTATGTTCCTTTGGCTGCTGGCTGCAGCTATACCGGACGCAATTGCCGCACAGGAACATCCAAGCATTATTCGTACATTCATGATGATTGTCCCGTTAACATACTTTTCGACGCTAGGACTTGATCGATTGTTTCAGTTATATTTCGGATACGCAAAAGTGTATATG
>DATEVM010000118.1:0-4263 GCA_035281785.1 Patescibacteria group bacterium | reverse complement strand
CGCACGGCATCAAGAATATCCTGCGGGTCCCGGCCCAGTCCCATCGCGTACCTTGGTACATTTACGGGTAACAACGACCGAACCCACTCCATAACACGCAATGTTCCTTCCATGTTATATCCAATTGTTTCCCCACCAAATGCAATCCCGTCAAGCTTAAGATCTGTGATGTACTTCGCTGCTTCTTTTCGAAGTGGTTCGTGCATCGCACCTTGAATAATGCCAAAAAGAGCCTGATAGTTTCCCTGACTGCTTTTCCGCTCTTTCTGCTCCCATACCACTTTGCATCGGGCAGCCCATCGGTGCGTTCGATCTAACGCTTCGCGAGCATAGTCTTCCGTTGCCCCATCGGGAGTACATTCATCAAAAGCCATAATAATATCTGCACCCAATGCTTGTTGAATCTCAATTGCGCGCTCGGGAGAAAAGAAATGCTTCGATCCGTCGAGGTGTGAAACAAACTCCACCCCGTCGTCGGTAATATGAGTGAGCGATGTTCGTTCACCGCCTCCACTCAGTTGTTTTGCTTCCATCTGTTTTCCCAAGCTAAACACCTGAAACCCCCCAGAGTCAGTCAACATGGGGCGGTTCCAGTTCATAAATCGCTGTATTCCACCAAGCTTTGAAACTCGATCATGTCCAGGACGAAGGTAAAGGTGGTACGTATTAGCAAGAATAATATCTGCACCCATTGCACTAAGATCCTCAGACGACAGCGCCTTCACCGTGGCTTGCGTTCCCACAGGCATCAGCTTTGGAGTCTTCACCACTCCATGTGCTGTCTTCATACTTCCCGCACGTGCATGACCCGCCGTTCCTTCAACATAAAACAGAAATGTTGGGTTTAGTAATGAACTCATATACCCGTATTGTACAATAGACGCCTGGAAGACCAGAACTTGAGAACCAAGAATGAAACAACTAACACTACATGATTTTGACTACAACCTACCTGAAGACCGTATTGCGCAACATCCTGTTGTTCCCCGTGATCAAAGTAAGTTGCTCGTCGTAGATAGAAAAAAGGGTTCACTTACCCACCGCGTGTTCGCAGATCTTCCATCACTCCTCCTCCCCACCGACATCCTCGTGCTTAATAATACAAAAACAATTCCTGTTCGTACGCATGGGAAAAAAACAACGGGCGGAGACATTGAAGTCCTATTCATCAAACCGCTTTCAAAAGGAGTAGAACAAGAAACCTGGGAAGTCCTGACAAAACCGGGTCTAAAAGTAGAACAGACAGTATCATTTCCGAACAGCTCGATGCAAATACAGTGCCTTCGTGATAAGGGTTATACAAGAGAAGTAATCGTTTCCGGTCAAGAAGACTCCGTTCTAGATGAACTAAAACATATCGGTGAACTACCCACCCCACACTACATCCACGAGCATCTTCAAGATCCTTCGCAGTACCAAACGATCTACGCAACACAAGAAGGTTCGTCTGCCACTCCCACCGCAGGTTTGCACTTCACTCAATCAGTTTTTGATGAATTGGATAAAAAAGGTATTCAGAGAATTGAACTCACACTCCACGTCGGATTAGGAACATTTTTACCAGTAAAAGTGGAGAACATCAAAAATCATGTGATGCATGCGGAATGGTTCACGCTTTCAAAAACCGTGGCAGATAACCTAAATACGTGGAAGGGAGAAGGCCGAAGAATCATCGCGGTTGGTACAACTTCAACGCGCGTACTTGAAAGCTGCACCGTGTGGGACAAAGAAAAGAAGCGATACGCGTTGCAACCAAAAACTGGTGAAACCGCACTGTACATTCATCCCCCGCATCAATTCACGTTTGTTGACGCGATGATCACGAACTTCCATCTTCCAAAATCAACGCTACTCATGCTTGTTTCTGCCTTTTGCAGTCAAAACCAGCTTTTTACATCATTTCAAGATTCGCTTGCAGGAAAAGCGTATGCGCTCGCGATACAACAGGGATACCGGTTTTTTTCATTCGGTGATGCAATGCTTATTGTCTAACGTTGTTTATGATTACCTATTACCAGCCTCTCAGTAGGTCGTTTTTCCAGTCCAAACCCGATACCATCGCTCTGGGTGTAAAGAGATACTATTACGGGTCTTTCGAAGATGGTTTATGGGATCTTCTTCAAAATAAGGAAGTGCCTGTAAACGCTGTTATTCTTATTCCTTCGTTCTACTGCATGGATGTAGCGGAAAATATGCGCTCTCACGGATATATCCCAACTTTTTATGACCTAGACAAACACTTTCAAGTTTCCGCAAAGAACCTTCTTCGTTCTATCTCACGGCATAAACCAGCGGTCGTTGTTCTTTTTCATGCATGCGGTATCTCACTGAGGATATTGCAAAACAAGCAAGTGGTGCAAAGCATCGCGAAAAAAGCACTCGTTATCGAAGATGGCGTTCACCGACTCATCAAACCGTCAACAGTGCGCCTGTTGCACGATAACCATTTTTTAATGGATAGCCTGCGAAAGGTGTCTCCCCTCCCCGGAAGTTTTCTCTACGGAACAACACGCGGTCTTTCTTACCAACAAACAAGTCGCGTTGTAGGATGCTACTCATTCATGGGTTGGTTTTTATATCTCCTTTTTCGACTGACATTTGAGATTGGACATCATTTTCGGTCAGCAACAACACTATCCTTCGCTCATGAGAGGATTTTGAAGGCTCATGATAATCTTATCGGAAATCATATACTCGGACATAAAGGTTTACCTCTCGTTTCTTCACTGCAAAAGTACGTTCATTTTTCGTCCATCGAACAAAAAAAACACAGGCAGGTTCTTTTGTATGAAAAAGAACTCTATGCAACAACACTTCGTGATTCGATCTATCGAATTTCGATACAGCAGTCAGACTATAAAAAACTACATGTATTTCCCGTTGGACTCATAAGAGCATCCACAAAGCTTCTCAAACAGCTGCAAAAAATCGGGGTCGTTGCTTGGTACAAGTTTGACGACTGTCCTTGGAGCAAAAAAAGAAATGTCCTCTTCCTACCACTGGGATTTCATGTAAAAAACGAGGATATTATCGCAAGTGCAAAAGTTATTCGACATTTCGTCAACTCGTAACACTTTTCCCAAGCTCCTCCACGAACTTTTGAAACACATCACCTTTTTCTTCAAAATCTTTCCAAAGCGTGTAACTTGGAGCTGCACAGGAAAGCAGACAGCTGGTTCCCGGCGACGTATGACGATACGCATACTCAACTGCCTCTTTCATACTCGTCGTTTCTAAGATGTCGAACCGTCGGTTACATGTGACACGGATAGCATCCATGATTTTCTTCCCAGTGTCGGGAAATAACACAATATGCTTTATCTGTGACTCACACACCGCTTGAGCAAGTTTTTCATAGGTCAAACCTCGATCTGTTCCACCAAGAAAAATTGTCTCGACATGAGCAATCGTTTTTATTGCATATGCCGTTGGTTCAGGAGCCGTCGCAATTGCATCGTCATAAAACGCTATATGTTTGTACTCCCCAATGTACTGCATGCGATGAGGCAAAGGTGTGAAATGCTCAAACGCCTCCTTCGCCTTTTCTTTTGAAACGCCAAGTTGCCGCACAACGGTATATGTCGCGCGCATATTCAAAAGATTATGTTCCCCTTTCAAGGGAAGGTCTTTTGTTTCAAACGGAAGAGCATCAACAATGGGAATGGGGCGTGCTTTTGTCCTTGTTGCCAACGGGGCAATAAACAAGTCGTTTTC
This sequence comes from Patescibacteria group bacterium, assembly GCA_035281785.1. Lineage (GTDB taxonomy): Bacteria > Patescibacteriota > Microgenomatia > UBA1400 > UBA12028 > DATEVM01. Next base: position 549 of record DATEVM010000118.1, on the reverse strand, counting down.
CGGATACACAAATATGTCATTGTCAGTTTGTCGAAGCGTCATACCTGCTTTTGCGCCAAAATACGACTCTAGCGTGTGGTGATAATCGAGATGTTCCGGAAAGAAATTGAGAAAAAGCGCAATATCTGGCGCCTGACGAAGATCCTCAAGCATATAACTTGAAAGCTCAAGTACGAACACCGTGCTTTCAGGCTGATTTGATTCCAGTAAAGAAAGCATGGGAACGCCGATGTTCCCCGCCAGTCGGACCGTCAGTCCGCCAACAGTTAGCGTCTGCGAAATGAGAGATACTGTTGTACTTTTTCCTTTGCTTCCAGTAACTCCGATAATTGTTGGGTTTGATACCAGTGCGCGCACATTTGAAAAAAAGATGTTTGTGGCAGTTGTATACGGCTTTGTAACAAGAGCGGATGGAATACCCGGGGTTTTAATCACAAGATCACAGCCGTCTTGTGCTTTAAGGTAATCCGAGCCATCTTTCTGATCTGCGTGTAATACTTCGGCATTCGGAACGAACTTCTTCAAGAAAGACTCCGTTCCCTTTCCTTC
>DATEVM010000117.1:0-2174 GCA_035281785.1 Patescibacteria group bacterium | reverse complement strand
GAAGATATGCATATACCCTATAACAGGGTAAGAGCTAACAACCATACAACGACTGTTGCGGCCATATGTGCATACGAGATGAGACGGAGAGTCCCATTCAGTGATGTTTTAACGGTTTGAGTCATCAGACCGACCTGCCGGATTATAACTAACGCAAACACAGCATAGAGTGAAAGTCCAACGAGCATCGCCATCTTCAACACAAGCAGTGGCGTTTGATCTGTAAATTGCAGTCCTGCTAACATTGCGAAAAGTTGTGACGCGGGAGTGTTGTTCATCGAACCCTCCCTTCATATTTTTCTAACTCTTCTTCTTTGACAAGTTCGTTGAGAAGTTTTGCAACTTTCGATGGATGCGGCACTTTTGATATCTCAAATTGCGGAACCTCTGCTGCTGTCTGCACAAATACCGTTCCAACGTCAAGCATGGAATAGAGCACCCCACCTATTTGCGTGTTAATGTCTTCAATCTTATCGAGTTGGGCGTAGTTGACTCGCTTGTAGATTAAGGAGTAAAAATCAATGTCGATCATGCGCTCGTCGGTAATGATGAACGAGTTGAACAGCCACACGAGAATGCGCTCAATGGCAAAACCGCTCACAAAAAGGAACCAACCCAATGTTATGACGAGTTTGAAGTTCCACGGAAGAAGCGCAAACGGGGGGAAAGTTGGGAGAATAAGTACGGGAAGAATAATCATCACTATCACTAAAATAATCCACGGAAGATTGACGACCGGATGCTGTCGCAAAAAAAGAAGTACCTGCTCATGTTGTTCTTGTTCCGCATACGAAAGTCCAACAGGGTGAGGAATAAACGAAAGGAGATGATTCGTCTCAGGCTTCATCGAGGCAAGCACCTCGGAATAGTCCTCAGGTTTTCTGGGGGATTTTTGTGCGACCATAGTGGTATTGTACCAGTTGCGCTAGGACGAGCCTAGGACAAGGGGGCTCCTATCTCTTTTCAATATTAAACAATCCGCTTTTAATGCTGATACGCCCCGGTGCCCGCAAGTTATAGATCTTCTTAAAATCTGCGCCTGAAAGAGAAATATCTCCCTGATTCGTGGAAAAACGAACAGTTGCGGTATATCCATCATTGCTGTATTCCACAGTGACACTCGACACACTTGTAACTGCTCCCCCTGCACCATTTGCTTTATTGCGAAGCTCATCAATGGAATATGGGTTACCACCCCAGCATCCACCAAGTGGAGAAATCCTACTGTCGGATCCTTGTTGCAGCACGCGCCATGCATTGAGAATGTCGCCCATTTCATCCTGCGTAAGCCACGGGTGACTGCGGCCACAAGAGTCGCCGTTTCTAAAACGGTACCACGCTTTGTAAAACCACGGACTGCCAGCAATTTTCTCAAACGCCTGGTTTGTCCAGCCATCGCGTCCATTTTTGGTGTCCCAAAAGCTTGGAGTTGTTAAACCAGAAGATGCCGTATCTGTATAGGAGTCAATGTATCCACCGGCTGTCGACGCGTATTTTGCCCAAACTGGTTTACCATTCTTCATAAGGACCCAGCCAGCTGTGCCGTTTACTGCCTCTTCCCACTTCCCACCTTTATTGCTTGATTTGTAAACCTGACACGATTCTGTTGAACAAATGTAACCTCGACGCGCCATGTCGGCCAAAGCATACGATCTCGCAGCAACGGCCTGCGCTTTGAGCGCTTCCATACCGCCATCATCACCCCAAACGCTTGGGACTTCGTAAATGCGCTTTGCATATGTCTCCAAACTTATGTTTTGGCAATTGGATCGACTAGACCCCACACAAATATTTGCGTTTTGGTCATAGTCCTTTTTTACTTCAACGTCTCCATAGTATGCGTGTAAAATCGTCTCGGCATTTTGACCTTCCTTTGCACGGCCAAACGCGCCGTATTGAGATAAACCGTTAAAGTGCGGAGCTCCAAATGAAAAGACTGCAAAGGCTGGAGAAAACCCCGGATTAAATGCAGGTGAAGCGTTAAAATCGTCCGCTAACGGGACATCTCCTACTGTTGTTTGAAATGTTCCGGATTTTTGTGCCAAGATCGCTTGCTGTTGAGCAGACAACGCTGCAATCTGACCTTGAAGCTGTTGCTGATACTTTTTTGCTCCCGCGATTTCTTTCTTAAAAAACGAGACCTGCGTATCAAGTTGTTGTTGCAGTCCCTTCAG
>DATEVM010000116.1:0-4976 GCA_035281785.1 Patescibacteria group bacterium | reverse complement strand
GGGTTGCAATAGCACAGAATATAAAGAAAGGAATACGTTTGCGCAGGGATCTCATGTCATTGTTTGTTTGAAATACTCTACCGTTTTGCCGAGTCCCTCTTCAAACGACACTTTTGGTTCCCAGTTCAGCAATGATTTTGCTTTTGAAATATCCGGTTTTCGGCGAGTTGGATCATCTCCAGGCATTGGGTGGCCATGCTCTAATACACTTGTTGAACCGGTAGCCTTTTTAATAAGCTCAGCGAGCTGAAGCATGGTCACTTCGTATGGATTTCCCAGGTTTACTGTTTCTCCGCGCGCACTATCAATGGTAGCTAGCAGTGTTATGCCTTCAATTAAATCATCAACATAACAAAGCGACCGTGTCTGCGATCCATCGCCATAGATTTGCATGGGCTCATTCTTTAATGCCCATTGAACGAAGTTTGGAATAGCGCGCCCATCCACAGGATTCATCCGTGGTCCGTATGTGTTAAAAATCCGCATAATTCGCACGTCTACATCAAAATCGCGGTTGTGAACGCCGCACACCATTTCTCCGTACCGCTTACTTTCGTCATAGCAGGAACGAATACCGTTTGGATTAACATTTCCCCAATATGTTTCTTTTTGGGGATGTTCTTTCGGGTCGCCATACACCTCGGAAGTAGAGGCATACACAAATCGCGCTTCCGGGGTGCTCGACAATATGTATTGAAGCAGATTGTGTGTGCCGAGCGAATTTACTAAGTATGTTTCCACCGGATGTTGTTGATATCTTGGAGGACTGGCAGGGGAGGCAAGATGAAAAATGAGATCGGGAGTAAACCCGTCCGGCAAATATGTTTCCGGTGGCGCAATTACATCTGCGTTTACAAACGTAAATGCGTTATTCTTTTTGGCATCTTCAAGATTTAGTTCGAGTCCGGTAATGAGATTATCAATCCCAACGACCTCGTTTCCTTCCACGAGCATGCGATCAACCAGGTGTGATCCGAGAAATCCTGCCGCACCAGTTACCAACACTCTTTTCTTGTGATCCGTTTGCATATTCCCTATAATACCATTCTTATGTCTACATCAACCGCCCTTTTGTACCATATTAACGATTACGCGCCAAACGGATTGGAGTTTGCGGAAATAGACGCGCGTCTGTATCAGTCGCTGAACGATCTCGCTCATGTAAAAATTCATGACGTCGCCATTCCTTCTTTAGACACGATGGCGCTAGGATTTGCGACAGGTCAGTTAGCATATGCTCCACATCCAGGACGCCTTGTGATTTATGGTAACTGTGCACCTCGCAGAGGTTCTGTGAAGGCGAGTAAAAACAACAAGGACAATGGCATTCAATACGTAAAACTGAACAATGGAACAGAAATCATCAACGTCTATTCTGAGTATGCATTTGGTTTTGTGAAGAAGGATATAGTCGAGTACCGAATGATTAACTGTCCGAACGAAGGTTCGCAGTTCCGATCTCGTGATTTTTTCCCGTATGCAGTGGCAAAGATTGTGGATGGGGACTACAACGAGTTGGGAGAAGAGCTGAACATATCTGATATTCCCGAGATCCCGAATAATCTTGTTTCCTGGACCGATGGGTTTGGCAACATCAAAACAACCATGCGTAAGTCTGATTTGGAAAAGATGGATCTTAAGCCTGGGCAAAGCGTGTTGGTTGTACTGAATGGCGTTGCGATGGTTGGTGTCATGTCTATAGGCGGATTCCAGGTTGATCGTGGCGTACTTGCTATCAACGCAGGGTCAAGTGGATATGACAATCCGTTTGTTGAGTTATTCCTTCGTGTTCACCATATGTCTGAAAAGACGGCTGCGGTTCGATTTGATTACCCATCAGGCGGGACAGAGTTTGAGATAAAAAAATTGTAGAGCCCAAAACTATCCAACGAAGAAAATCCTACTACATGACAAATGGCCACGATGGTGGGATTCTATATGTCATCGTCCTACCTTCAACCTCAACCTCTACGGTAATAAGATTTTTCGTTGCTTTAATAACGACGCCACTGGTCCACTCGTCATCTTTTTCCCCACGACAGGTTATTGTTTGACCAACTTCGTACGGGAGCACATCAGGCTCATCGCTTTCATCCCCACCGGAAGGTGGTTTGGATGTCCAACTGAGATCACCCCAAGGTTTTTTCTTTTTTTTATCGTTGGGATCTGTCTCTGAGCCAAATATGGTTGCCATAGAACGTTTACTCATTATTCCTATGCTACAGTACATGTATGAAGTCGCGAATTTCTATTGTTATCATTGTAACATTCTTCGCTTTTCTTCTGCGTCTACCACTTCTCAATGGTTCATTTTGGATGGACGAGGCAGCTCAAGCAATAGAGAGTATGCGTCCGTTTTCGGAACAGCATTTGATTTCAGGTGATTTTCAGCCGCCCCTCTATCATTATTGGGTCCACTTTTTTACCAATGTTAATCTTTCCGAAGCTTGGCTTCGACTTGCTTCCTTAATACCGGGAGTAGGCGTTATTGCGCTTATATTCATGTTACCCAGTTCCTCTAAACAAGAACGAGCAGCACTTACCGTTGGTGCTGTTCTAACAAGTTTGTCGGCATTCCATGTCTTTTATTCACAGGAATTACGACAATACATGCTTGCGGCTTTTTGGGCCATACTCTCTTGGGTGCTACTTTTTCGGTGGATTCAAGAAAAGTCGCGAAAAACAGGATTTGCACTGGCGCTTGTTCACGCTGCAGGTCTGTACTCGATGTATGTGTACCCATTTTCTTTTCTTGCGCAGGGGCTTTATGTCCTGTTTCACGAGCGTAAGCACCTCCGTGGGTTTATTGGTATTTCAATTATTGCATCTGCACTTTTTACTCCATGGATCCCAAGTTTTAAAGAACAACTTCGGGTAGGGACAACCCTGCAAAGCTCGTTGCCGGGATGGTCTGAGGTTGTGAGTACGCCTCAAATAAAAGCATTGCCTATGGTGTTGTTAAAGTTTTCAGGTGGTGGCAAGTCAATCGATTTGACGGTCTTTAATGTGTTGTACTACGGTATTCCGCTCATACTGTTTGCTGTGATGGTATGGAACGCTCGGAAGCGTGTACCAACATACCTTTGGTACTGGGGAGGAGTATCGGTGTTTCTTTCTTGGTTTGTCTCGTTCATTGTGCCGGTAATCTCGCCAAAACGAGTTTTGTTTGCACTTCCTGCTTTTTTCCTACTAATGGGATATGGTATCCAGTTTGTTCGTGCTAAACAGGTTCGCAAAGCACTGTTAATCATGTTCATTGCATATCAGACTATGGGACTTGTGTTGTATTGGACCACTCCGGCAATGCAGCGGGAAGATTGGAGAACAGCGATTACCACGATTCACCGGCGTTTTTCTGAAAATAACACAATTGCCGTGTTCGGATTTCCTGAGCCGTTTGCGCCATGGCGTTTTTATGAACTGCGATACGAACAACAATACCCAACCGTGAGTTTTCCAACGGTGCCTGTTTCCAAGAAAATCGCGGATATTCAAATGAAACCATCACTCCAGTACGCGAGAGTTGTAGTGTTTGATTATTTGCTCGATTTAACCGACCCGAATCGATACATTGAAGCGCAGCTTCGTGAAAATGGATACCGGCAAGTTGGTTTGTTAGATACAAAGAATATCGGATTTATTCGGGTGTTCGAGCGGGAGGCTGTACAGCAAATAGCCCATACAGAGTCAGAGATAAACAAGGAGTAATTTTTTCAGATAGTACAATCTAGATTCAGATTGAGTTCGACTCAAATTTCATACAGAAAGTACGCTACAATATACACATGTCCCTCACTGTGGGATTCGACATCAGCTCCATTCCATATAACCGCGGTGTATCGCGGTATACGGCAAACCTTCTTCGTGCGTTGGCAAAGAAAAAACAGGTTCACATACGAACAATTGGGGCTTCATTTCGTCAGCAGTCTGAGCTTCGGTCTTTCATGAAAAGCGATTTGCCAGGGGTTCCATATAAAATACTCCCCCATCCGGTAAAAATCATGGACATTGTTTGGAACAGACTTCATGTGATGTCCCCGGAATGGTTTCTTGGCGATCTCGACATTTTTCACTCCTGGGAAATGCAACCCCCACTCAAAAAAGCGAAGTTGGTGAGTACAATTCACGACTTAGCAATGCTTCGGTTTCCAAAAACTGCTGACCCGTATGTCTTAGCGATGAACGAGCGTTCATGGAAGCACATACGAAAGGAAGCAAAAGCAGTGATTGCTGTTTCGGAGGCAACCAAAAAAGACATTGTTGAGTTCTTACAAATAGAGCCTGAACGTGTGTTTGTGGTGCATGAAGCATTACCAGCAGAGGCTAAACAAAGGGTAACATCGACACGTCGAAAAGAGGTTTTAGAGTTTTATTCGCTAAACAAACCATACATCTTCTTTATCGGTACACTTGAACCGCGTAAAAACCTGAAGCGACTTATTGAGGCTTGGAAACCAATGAAGAAGGAACTTGATTTGGTATTGGCGGGAGCCGTAGGATGGGAGTCTCTTCCTAAAGAAGAAGGACTGCGATTGTTAGGCCCCGTGAGTAATGAGCATCTTGCCGCACTGTTGGGTGGGGCTGAAGCATTGGCGTATCCCTCGCTCTATGAAGGATTTGGGCTTCCGATTCTTGACGGTTTTTATCATAAAATTCCGGTTGTTACGTCAAACACGTCAAGCATGACAGAAGTTGCTGGAAATGCAGCGGTGCTTGTGAATCCGAAAGACGAGGTTGATATTCGAAGAGGGTTGGAAGTAGCTGTAAAAGAAAAAACCCTGTATGCGCGCCGAGGAGTAGCCCGGTTGAAACAGTTCTCATCGTGGGATAGGGTCGCAGATCAAACGATAGAGGTGTATAGGAAGGCAATAGAGCAATGAGAATAGGTATTAACGCATACGAGGCGAATGTTCTCAATCGTGTTGGTAGCAATCAGTATGCCTACAATATATTGGTTCAGTTAGAAAAACTGACAA
>DATEVM010000115.1:0-3886 GCA_035281785.1 Patescibacteria group bacterium | reverse complement strand
AACTTGATGAAAAATTGCAAGAAGCTGTGACTTTGGGAGATGTGCCTGCAATACATGAGACGGTTGATGCAATTAAAGCAAAGCAGCGTGAAATAGGAAGAGCAATCGCGAAGCAACTTGGCGAGCATACGACGATTCAGGCGTTTCGTGACGAGATGCGAGCGAGACGTTTTTCTATTACCCACGGCGAGGAAGTGCGAAATGCTTTTGATGCATACCGCGCAGTTCATGATTGGACGAAACTTGAGTAGTCATTGTTTCGTGACAAATCTGTACCTTAAAAATAATTATGTCTGCTGATACAAAGAATGAGTGGTAGTGCGAAAAACCGTTCAACTGTTCCCCACTGAACAAATAGCGATTCCGCTTCTTCTAAGAGTCTTTCCCACTCCCATTGTTTAAGATTATCGAGACAGTATCCAGTAAATGTTACTCGTGACTCATTTGTGCTTGTGTCAAACCACCCAATCCAATCCGTTCCCCGGAGTACAGCGCCGTATCTATTTTCTGGTTTATGAACATATGTGTAGGTGCCGTGGTTTCCCTGGAGTACAAGCTCCCGCCCGGGAAGGCATCGCTTTTCCGTGTAATTTGTAAGGGCAACATCCGGTTTTGACAAGGCTACTCCCTTTTTGAAATGTCCGGGTGGTTTTTGGTCATAAAAATCTTTGAGAGTAAGTATAACACCCTGATCTTCTGCTACAATATGCGCTGACGGGGCGTGGCTCAGTTGGTAGAGTGCTCGCTTTGGGAGCGAGAGGTCGAGAGTTCGAGTCTCTCCGCCCCGACAACATACAAATCTTTTCTACGAACGATGATCGTAGTTAGCACTTGCCCAGAAAGAAGTATATGGCAGAAGTCGCCCTATCCCACTTGGGTACAATCAAAGAAATTCTGGAGTTTGCAGAAGAATATGCATACAATCCCAAGGCAGGATTTTCCGTTGGTGATCCTATTTATAAAGCAACTATTCCTGTGAAAAAAGGTACAGGAGTTGAAATTGCCAATCGTGTGACGAAAAAGTTAGCAAAAAGAGAAGCTCAATTATTAGAATACTACGCGGAAAATGGTTGTTTAGAACAGGTGCCGATTGTGTGGCTGCAGCTTATCGCTGGCGGTGATGCTTTGTACGATCAGTTGTTGGTGGGAATTTCAATGTCTCCCGAACATCTCATTCGCCTCACAGACACTCCTCCCCCTATGGAATGGGGTTCGTATTAGTGCTTGCCTGAATTTCTAGTGGGGCCGCGCCGTTACACCGTCACGATTGACAGTGAGTTTGTTAACCCTGGTTTTTTCCAGTGCTGTCCGTGGATAATCAGAAGTGTTTGTCCGTCGTGAATGAATTCTTTCTTTTTTAACAACGAGAGCGTCTCATCGGCAGAATAAAACATGCCGGATGGAAACTCTGCGCGAACACCAGTAACACCATATGAGAGCGTTAATGTTTCAACAGTTTTTTGTTGATCGGTGACTGCGATAACCGGTGTATTTGGCCGGTAACTCGAAATCGTCCGTGCAGTTGTCCCCGTCTCTGTAAACACCACCACTGCGTCGATATGCATGCGATGTTTACCGCGGAGCATTGCAACAGCAGCATCAACAATTGCCTCGGTGCGGTCGTCTTTTCCTGATAGTAATTCCGGCGGGAATATTTTCCCCTCGTTATATTTGGCGATACGAGCCATAGCTGTAACCGCTTTTACCGGAAACCGTCCACTTGCCGACTCACCCGAAAGCATCACTGCGTCCGTACCATCAAAGACGGCATTTGCAACATCTGTTGCCTCTGCGCGTGTTGGTCTGGGGTTGTCGATCATTGACTGCAACATTTGTGTGGCAGTGATAACGGGTTTTCGCGCAACGCGGCATTTGTAAATAATGGTTTTTTGCCAATACGCAAGTTCTTCAATCGGAACCTCAATGCCCAAATCCCCACGTGCAACCATAACAGCGTCGGCTGAATCGATCAAGTCATCAAGATTATCCAGCGCCTGTTGACTCTCAATTTTTGCGACGATCATGGCGCGGACGTTGCGTTTCTCCATTTCAGCACGAAGCGTTTCAATGTCTTTGCGGTATCGACTAAAAGAAAGTGCGACAAAATCAACCTTGGTTTTTGATGCCATTTCGAGTTTTTCGAGATCGTTCTCAATGAGTGATGGAAGGTCAATATCTTTTCCTGGAATATTCATGCCCTTTCGGTGCTTAATAACGCAGTCATCCATCGCCTCAGCAATAAACGATCCATCGTGGTGTTTTTCTGTAACTGTAAACTCTAAAAATCCGTCATCCAAGGTAAAAGTGTCATCTTTTTTTAAGACGTTGAATACGAGTTTTTGAGGAATTCGAACAGATGTTTCTTTTTGAGAAAAATCCGGGGCAAAAAGAACGCGACCGCCTTTTTGCAATGGAATATCTTGTTTGTTTTGCGTTTCAATGCGGATCTCTGGTCCCTGTAGGTCAATAAGAATGCCGATGGAGACTCCAAGTTGGTCGGCAATAGATTGTACGCGCAGAATGCGTTCGTTATGCCAAGCAGTATCTGCGTGTTTTGTGTTAAATCGAAATACATTGACTCCCGCATGTATGAGTTCGGTTATTTTTTCCGGACTATCGGATGCAGGCCCCAATGTTGCGACTATCTTTGTTTTTTTAATGGCATGCATGAGTACGAGTGTATCATGGTTTAGGTGTTCAACAGTGAAGAACAGACCTTTTTACATGCTACATAGAGCTAAAGTTGACTTTTACAGAGAAAGTGGGATGATAAAAACATGACCACACAGTTGCGTGAATTGTTTGAGCGTAATGGATACAGTCCCGACGAACTGGAAGGAAACGAGGCATTCGAGGAGTTTTGCACGTGGCTCACAACGGTCGACCTTCTTTCGCAAAAGTTGGTGCAGTACGGAGTGTGCGACCAACGATCCTCAAAACGTATTGCCCGCGCCCTCCATCGCCACTGTGAAAAGACCTCAAAAAAGAATGCTCCACCCGATGACGAACTTCATTTTAAACCTTGGTGGTCTCGCCTATTAATATCGCAGGCAAATAAAGAACTTACGGATACAGTTCATGGGTTTGGTGATCGAGGCGCACAGTATCTTGATAGCGTCCTTTTTCGTATGTGGCTTAATTTTGCAACGCGAAAGACATTGAGTTAAGATAAGCTTGCATGAAGAAATTAAAAGTTTCCGCGATAGTCCTCACTTTCGTCGTTTTTTTAGTTTCATCTATTACGTTATACGCAATCAATAAAGTCCCCTCAGAACTCGTACATTTTCACGCGAACTTTTTAATAGTTCAGGATGGCAAAGTTATTGACTTCTCTTCTCCGGCATACATGCACATTGAACCATGTGGTGAAGATGTGTTTGATCCAACAGAAACGTTGGATCTTCACGATGATAATGGTGAAACAGTTCACGTACATGCACCACATGTTACGTGGAGCGACCTACTTGTATATTTGAAATTGCCAATCAAAGAACCAGATATCGCGATGGTGAATGGTCAGCGACTGTCAGGACTCCTTACAAGAAAGATTTACTCAGCCGATAGAATGCTGGCTGTGTATGGACAAAAGGTATCCGATATAGAACTTGAAACATGGTATTCCAAGATCGCAACAGATGCAGCGACATACAACTCAGGCTTAAAGGGTGTAGAAAACTGCAGTGGAGCAGAAGAGGATAATCAACTTTCTATTATTGAGCGTATACGTATCGCATTTCGTATATAACTGATGTAGCTAAGAGGAGGTGTATGACTACGCGCGTTCGAAAAGAGTTGCAAACACAAAGCATTTTTCCCGGGAGTGAGAAGGAGAGACAGATTCTTGATATGTACTGTGCGGAATTGGGAACGATCGTTGATTTTATCA
>DATEVM010000114.1:0-5389 GCA_035281785.1 Patescibacteria group bacterium | reverse complement strand
TATATCGTATTCACAATCATTGCTCAACCCCTTTTTCATAACATGTTTGGATGATGTCTTCCGTTTGAAGAGCAGCATTCAGTGAGTTGGCGACTTTTTTCGGCACTTTTGCGACAATGGCACGGGTAAATTCCATGTTCTCCATATAGTACGCTTCACCATATGCACTGGGGTTAATGGAAAAGAGGTTGGGTTCTTGTTGCGGAAGATTAAAAAAAGGAATTGATACCATCTTCTTTTTCTTTTCTTGAATTAAAACACCTTTAGATGTTGCTGTTACCGTTGCGTGTTCAAATACGCAGCTGATACCATAATCAGCCACGTGTTTTTCGGCGACGCTCCACGAAAGTGAAATCTTTCCTGTCATATTCGTGTATATGCATGAAAACTGCGCCTCATCTTCAACCTCTGTTGAGTACTTCTTCACGATCTTTCCCGTGATATATTTTGGTTTTCCGAAACATGCCTGAATGAGTGAAAAAAGATGAGGACCGGGGTTCATAAGCACGCCACCACCCGAGAGTATTTTAGTAAACATCCATCCCTTTTTTGGAGCAAACACTTCACCGTGTTGGAACGTTGCTGTGTAGGAACGTATTGTCCCATATCTTTTTTCCTTGATCATGCGCATTAATTCTTGGAAAGGACGATGGTAAAGCAGTGTATATCCGGTGTGGATAATGACTTTGGGGTGAAGTTTGCGAAGTTCAGTGACCTGCTGCCGGTTTAGTGTAACAGGCTTTTCGATGAACACATGTATATCATGTTGGAGAGCTTCTTTAAGAAGCGGAAGATGAGCAAAAGTAGGGGTGATGATATAAACTGCATCAAGTTTTTCATGTTGAAGTGCGTCGTGAAATGACAAGTAAAAGTTTCCGGGAATTCCCATACTTTGAAACGTGGCAAACAGTTTGGGATTTGTGTCGATTAACGCTGTAATCTCCACTTGTGGCATTAGACGAAGAAGCGTTGCATGGAGCATGCCCATCTTTCCCAGTCCAATAATGCCGACACGAATTCTTTTTGGCGCAAAGACTTCGCGAACACCTGTATTAAATGATGTAGGTGTATGGTGATATCGCTTTAGCAAAGGCTGTGGGTGACATCGTGTTTCTTGCGTCGATCCTAGTATGTTGTCTTCATAAAATGGCGGGTTTGGCAGTACTGACATTGCTTTCGCTATGAGGAGACCAATCGTTTTTGGAATATGGATGAGTCTTGGTTGTTTGGGAAGATATGAGCCGATTGTTGTGTACAGCGAATTGTAGGTAATGCGTTCGTTTCCTCCAGCATCGAATGTTTCACCGCTTGCGCTCGAATCGATCGAGACCATCTCAAGCAGTGAACAAAGATCCTGAACGTGAATGGGATTAAGGTGTGTATTTCCGTCACCAAATACGGGAAGAAAAGGAAGAGCAGATGCAAGCTTCGAGATTTTTGCAAATAACCCTTTTTCTCCCGGACCATATACGAGGCTCGGTTTTATGATGACAAAAGGCACTCCCGATTGACGGACAAGCTCGTCACTTTTTAGTTTTGTTGTCCCATACACACCTCTTGTTGCAATTTTTGTTGCCTGCGTGCTGATATGAACAAATTGTATACACTGTTTCTTTTTCGCAACTTCAAGCAGATGGCGTGTGCCGCCAACGTTCACATCGTAACTCAATGTTTTATGGTACGGATTTGCTGCAAGGTTAATAACATATGCTGTTGTTGGCATAGCACGCATGAGCGACTCTTTATTTAGTAAGTCGCCATAACAGACATGAATGCGTTCGTCGATGAGAAATGAAGGTAAAGATCCGGGACGAATAAGCGAAAAGACATCGTGGCCGTGAGAAGAAAGGTGCCGTACAAGATGCTGTCCTATAAATCCATTTGCACCGGTTACAAAAAATGTATGCGTCATGCCTTTTTCCATTTCCAGTACGGAAGATGAAGAAGTATTTTTATGCCATCTCTCAACGAAAATCCTTTATACTTGTCATGGTAAATAGTGTCAACTATCAGTGTACGAAAAGGAATATTCTTTTTTCCAATGACAGTTAGCATTTCTGTTTCAACACCGTATCCTTTTGAGCTCCAACGAAGTTGTTGAAAACCTTTTTTTGATAATGCTCGGAAACCACACATAATGTCCGGAACTGAAAGTGAAAACATGTGTCGCATGATCAACGCGATAAAACGGTTCCCGATTTTCCTATGAATTGGAATATTCGTTTTTAATAGTCTTACACCGATCACAATGTGTGCCTTTTGCCGCAAAAATCGAATAAATTCTTTTATATGAATGGGGTTGTGTTGATTATCACCATCCATGAAAATGATCCCTTTTGCCTTTTTCTTCCATGCAAACATTGCACCAGCAAGCATTGCAGATCCTTTACCCCGATTTGATGGTAGAGTCAGTGTATGTATAGATCGAAAGCGACGGAGAATAGATGCGGTTGCGTCTGTTGATCCGTCGTTGACGACAATAATATGCTTCCAATGTTTTTGTATGTTGAGAATACAGCGTCGAATATTGCGTTGCTCGTTAAAGACGGGAATGACGACAAAATACGTGCTCATAATAATGGGTGGGCGGGATCATAAAAATCTGTGTCAATCGTACATCTATTTCTCTGGGGTGACAAGGTGGAAGGCTTGATAGTACGAACCAACAATCCACCCAAGTCCTGCAAAAAGGAACTTGTAAATGACGAGCGTTGTTGTAAGAGCGAGGATATTCTCACGTTGTATTCCAAGGGGTTGGAAGAAATATAGGAACGCAAGTTCGGTTGTTCCGAATCCGGAAAAAGATAGAGGTAACGATGCAAATACAAATGCAAGCGATCCGAATAAAATCATTTGCCACAATGGTACTGAAAACCCAAGCGGAACGGCAATAATCCACATTCCGGTAAAGAAGAGAAATTGACTGACAAATGTGAATAGTAGTCCGACGAACGTCTCTTTTCTTCTGTTGTACAAGAAGTTTCCAATAGCCTCAACCTTTGGAAGTTGTCGCACATACGTGTTGCTTGAAAGAACGTGTGGATTGGTGAGAAGCCATATCACGGCGAGACTGCCGAAAGAAAGGATTGACAGTCCGATGATCATTTCTATTGAAAGTTGCACCTTAAAGAAAAATGAGCTTGCCAGGCCACAGATGAGTCCGACAAGTATCAAACCGGCTAATCCAACAACTCTGTCATGAAGAACAGAAAACATGACTCTTTTTTTTGAGTGTGGAAGGGGTGGTAATAAGGTCCACTTCATTGCATCCCCACCGTTCATTGAAGGTAAAAACAGATTGTAAAAAAGACCCATCATACTTGCAGCAAAAAAAGGAAATACTTGTGAGGGCGTTACCGATTGTGTAAGCAGGAACTGCCATCGGATCGATGTCAGTAAAATAACGAATAAGACAAGGGTAATGTACAGAATATTTGTGGTTAGTGGTATGGCTCGAAGTTTTATGAGTACATCGACAATGTGCACTGACCGGAATACTATAAGTAATAGGGCAATTGAAACGAATACTTGAAAGACTTTTGATCCTACAATGGATTTCAGTTTGGAAACACCTTCACTGAGGGTCATACGAGTCTTTCTTTTGCAGCATTACTACCTGAATATTACCTTCACACACGTATTTATTTTTCGCAGTTGAAGGACCAAAAAGCGTAAGCTCATTGTACGCTGTTTTTCCGTGTTCATAGATCGAGTTGTCCACGACGACTGCCATTCTGTTTGCTAAGGATGGATTTGTTTCAATACTGCGTATATCACAACCATATTTCTTAAAAAGAAACCGATACTCTGGTCCCGTATGAAACACATGAAATCCAGCTTGTTCACTCACGAACATTGGCTGTTTTTCTTGAGCGCATACTGTTTGCGCACAATGCTCAATTTGTTTGACGGTGCGTAACGCAGGTTCGGTATATTTCAACACATGTTGTGGGTTGAGCCAGTACAGCGCTGCTCCGATAACAAGAACTCCAGCTGCTGGCATTGGCAGAAAAGCGACGAGTCCGAATATCAGCGTAAGTATGGGAAAGATGTAGTGTGGCTGAATATCGAACGGTGAAATAAGTGTTGCAGCAAGTGACCCGAGTAATATAAGCGAGGTCATGCTGAACTCTTTTTTCCACGGGCTCATGATTGTTGTGCGAGCTACGATAAGAACAAGAATGAATATGCTGAACATTACTGAGGCCGAACGTACTGTTTCCGTAGAAAACAGATATGTGCCGTATGCTTGAAGTTTTGATGGAATATCGGAGCGCATTTGTGGCAAACTGCCACGGGTTGTTACCATATTTGTAAGCAAAAAATTATGACGAAGCTCAAAAAAAATCGTTGGCGCATTCCAGAATAGGAGAGATGTCGCGAATGCGACAATAAAGAGCAGTAGACGTTTTCTCCAAAGAATACCAATTGAAAGAAAAAAACCAACAAGCACCGGAACTGCGGAGTAACTCATCGAAATCGCGAAAGACATGCCGGCACTCACGAGCCATACTAGCCAGGATTTCCACGCTTTTTGTAGAACGAATAACCCGAAAAGTGTCACCGTTAATGCCGGAAGAACAAACGATGGATTCCACACAAAACGTTGTTGCGCAACCAACTCCGGGTGTACCGCAGAAAGGAAGAAAAAAAAGAAAAATGAAGTGGTGAGTTCACTCGCATACATTCTGATTAATGCGTATGTGATTGCGAAAAGGCCCAGTGAGTAAAACAGCATCGCATATGTAGTACTGAATAATGACTGACTAAAAAGAAGATAAAAAGGATACAACACATAAAAGTACCAAGCACTTTGATTGAATGCGATTGTGCTTGTTTGCGGACCAAGTAACGGTGGTTTTCCGGTAGCCTGCCAGTCGTACATGACGAGAAAATCGCGACCAAGATCATTAAAAAATTCTAGCGAAGTATCAAGTTTATAAAGACGGAGAAATGCAAAGAGGGTTGCAATAGCACAGAATATAAAGAAAGGAATACGTTTGCGCAGGGATCTCATGTCATTGTTTGTTTGAAATACTCTACCGTTTTGCCGAGTCCCTCTTCAAACGACACTTTTGGCTCCCAGTTCAGCAATGATTTTGCTTTTGAAATATCCGGTTTTCGGCGAGTTGGATCATCCCCAGGCACTGGATGGCTGCGTTCTAATTCACTTGTTGAGCCGGTAGCCTTTTTGATGATCTCTGCAAGTTGCAGCATAGTGACCTCATATGGATTTCCCAGGTTTACTGTTTCTCCGCGCGCACTATCAATGGTAGCTAGCCGTGTTATGCCTTCAATTAAATCATCAACATAACAAAGCGACCGTGTCTGCGATCCATCGCCATAGATTTGCATGGGCTCATTCTTTAATGCCCATTGAACGAAGTTT
>DATEVM010000113.1:0-9776 GCA_035281785.1 Patescibacteria group bacterium | reverse complement strand
TGACTAACTTGCGGGCGACTCGCGATGGGTTTGGTGAAGCGATTCTTGAACTCGCAAAAAGTGATGAACGAATTATCGGTCTTACTGCTGATCTTACAGAGTCAACGCGCATGGGCGAATTTTCTCGCCAACTGCCAAGTCGTTTTTGGAACGTGGGTGTGTCTGAACAAAACATGGTTGGTGTGGCGACTGGCATGTCTATTGAAGGCTTCATCCCGTTTGCGACAACCTATGGAGTATTTCTTGGAAGGGCTTGGGACCAAATTCGTATTTCTGTATGCATAACAAAAGCGAATGTGAAATTGGTTGGAACACACGCGGGAGTGACGGTGGGAGCCGATGGCGGTTCTGCGCAGGCTTTGGAAGATATCGCCATGCTTCGTGCGCTGCCAAACCTAACCATTGTTTGTCCGTGCGATGCGGTTGAAGCAAAAAAAGCGACATTGGCGATTGCGCAAATGGTTGGTCCTGTGTATCTGCGACTTAGTAGAGAACCATCTGCGCAGGTTACAACTCTGCGAACACCGTTTGTATTAGGAAGAGCGGAGATCTTAAATTCTGGAAAAGATGTATCGATTTTTGCTTGTGGAACAATGGTAGCTTCAGCACTACGTGCCGCCAAAGACCTGGAAAAGGAAAAGATCTCTGTGCGCATCATCAATGTTCATACGATTAAACCAATCGACAAACAGACGATTCTTGCTTCGGCAAAAGAAACGGGGGCAGTGGTTGTAGCCGAAGAACATCAAATGGAGGGTGGGCTTGGCTCAGCGGTTGCGGAAACCTTGGCGCTTGGATTACCAACACCTATGGAGCAGGTTGCGGTTGCGCATTCATTTGGTGAGTCGGGAACGGCTGAAGGTTTGTTAATTAAATACAAACTTACGCCAAACGATATTGTTCGTGCGGTTAAACGGGTATTAAGACGAAAAAAACAAAAGACTAACGCAACGTCATCAAAAGAATAACACCCAGCAGAATTCGATAGATTACAAATGGCATCAGGCCGTACTTTTTAAATATGGGTAATGTTGCGGCGATTGCTGCCCAGGCCACGACGAACGACACACCAAATCCGACAGCGGTATTTACAAGAAGTGTTGGATCAGATGCCTCGCCATGCTTCAGAAAAAGAAGAAGTTCATACGCGGACGCAGCGCCCATTGCTGGAATACCGAGGATAAATGCGGTTTCTACCGAGTCTGCGAAAGTGTAGTTTTGAATCATGCCCCCCACCACCGTTATTCCTGAACGAGAAACGCCGGGAATAACAGAGAGTGCTTGAAAAAGGCCGATCGTAAAAAAGTCCTTCGCACTATTTTTTGGTGCTTTTTGATTGTGCAGAAGTGTTTTGCGGTGTTTACGTTCCACGTACAACATAAACAATGCGACAGCGATGCTTGCTACTGCAACGATTAACACGCTGTTTTGCATAGTTTTAATAACGGAGTGAAATAGAGCGCCGACTACAAGAACAGGAAGTGATGCAAGTGCAAACAAGAGCATCCTTCGAATATTTCCCCGAAGTGCATTTGTTATGATTGTTCGAATCGAACTCCAAAACGACACGAAGACTGCGCAAATTGCACCGAGTTGAATAATAGTATTGAAAAAAAGCGACGGCTCTTGAACGCCTAGTATTTTTTCAGCAATAATGAGGTGACCAGTACTCGAAATGGGAAAGAATTCTGTAAGTCCTTCAATAACTCCCAACAACGTCGCTTCAACAAGTGTCATACAGGTAGTGTACCGTAGGAACCGTTTGAAAAATAGCGAAATGATAGAATGATGCCCGTGCAGTCACAGATCGACGAAACTCCATATGTTTGGCGAACAAGCGCCCGATCTCGGTCGGTTTCAATATCGATTTCACCAAAGGGTGAGGTTGTCATTACAACACCACCCAAATTTCCGCAAGCGCGGGCAGAACAATTTTTACGAAACTCCCAAGAATGGATCGATAAACATCTGGCATTACAGCGCCGGCGCGTGCGTGCAGTGGTGGATACAAAAAGCATGCTGTATTGCGGCATGTCGTATGAAGTGCAGATTCACCCGCATGGTAGTGGAAACGCAGTTGCGATTCGAGAGCAGTGCATAGAGGTGCGACCGGTTGAAAAAACTACTGTATCAGTGCAACGGGCGTTGGTTCGGTGGCTTAAATCGGAAGCAGAGCAATATATTACATTGCGGGCTGTTGAGCTAGCCAAAACAATGAATGTTGCATACAGGGGCGTGCAGTTTCGTGATCAGAAAACGCGATGGGGTAGCTGTTCATCCATGAAGTCGCTTCAATTTAATTGGCGACTTATCCAAGCGCCCAAAGAGGTAATTGACTATGTTATTATGCATGAGCTGACGCATCTTAAACATATGAATCACTCGTCAGCATTTTGGGCCTATGTGGAACGATTTGATCCAGCGTATACCGGTCATAAGAAATGGCTACGCCTTCATGGAGCCGTATTACACCAGGATTTCGCGTTCGATCCAGCTCTTTTCGGTGTCGAATAAGGGAAAGATTATCAATCTTTTTGTGTGTGCGGAGCTTATCGTATTTACGACGTTGATTATTGGGGCGTTTGCGGTATTTACACACTCGCCAGCTGCACTTCTTTTAACACAGGTGGGTCGTAAACTTGGCACGCTCAGTGTTTGGCTACTTTCTCTTACGTTGCTGCCTGGCATATTACGAAGACTGCAGATGTTCACGACGGTGCGAGTGATTCTTATGTTATTTCGGAGACACTTTGGCATTCTCATGTACTGGACCGCAATCACGCATGGTCTTTTTATGTTTGGACTACAAGCCCTAGCCTCTGGCTCATGGACTGTTAACGCGCCAATCCTTATGGGGATACTTGCGGTGTTGGTTAGTTTTCCGCTTCTCCTAACATCGAACGACATGTCCGTGCGATTGTTGAAAGGGTGGTGGAATACTCTTCATAAACTTGTCTACGTCACACTTTTTTTTGCGACACTGCATACACTCACCATGAATCCTGGGTTAGGCGCTTTTTTAATGACATTCCTTTTTCTGGAGCTTTTGTCATATATAGTAGCGTGGATACATGATCACACTCTTTCACGGGGATAACACCGTTGCATCTCGGTCTGCCTATACGCGAGAACTTGAACGACTTGAACAGCGTTCGGTGACGGTTCGACGTGTTGATGCAAAAAATCTCCAACAACTCGAGCTGGAATCTCTATTAGGAACGCAGGAGCTTTTTTCTTCGCAGACAGCGTTAGCTATTGAGGGTCTTTTCAGCCTACCAAAGAGTGCAAGGCAACAACAGATGATTTCAATGCTGAAGTCAGCTTCAGTTGACGTTGTGCTGTGGGATAAAAAAACAGTGACTGCAACGCAACAAAAGCAGTTAGGAAAACCGGCGGTTCGTGTTTTCCAAACAAGCCCAGTCGTTTTCTCTTGGTTAGAAAGTGTTGTTCTAAAAAATGCTGTTGGGTCAATAAAATTGGCAAACAGAGCGATGGATCAAGAAGGAGCTGATGTTTGTTTTTCAATGCTTATTCGCCAGATACGATTATTGTTGCAAACGAAAGCGGGGGTTGAACTTCAAGTGGCGCCGTTTGTTGCAGCGAAACTGAAAAAACAGGCATCGATGTTTACATTAAACCAGCTATTGAACATGCACCGAGAGCTACTTGGAATTGATGAGCGGTTGAAGACATCATCGACCATGCGAACGCTGCATGAAGAAATTGAATGGCTGCTTCTATCTTTTTTGCGGTAGTTACGTTGATATTTTTTATGGAGAGTCCTACAATCAAGCGTACCGAGTTTTACTGCCGTTAGGCAATAAGGAGGTCTATGCAGGTTGCACCTGGCATTTTTAAGTCCTATGACATTCGCGGTGTCTATGGGAAGGACCTGTTCGATGAGACGGCGGTTGCGGTTGGAAAAGCATTTTCAAAGATACTCGAACCCAAAACAGTTGTTGTTGGACGAGATGCTCGTGTTTCAAGTCCAAGTCTCCATAAAAACATCATCAAAGGTTTTATAAGCGTCGGCGTCAATGTGCTCGACATCGGAATGGTATCGACTGACATGTATTATTTTGCGTGCGCCGAGAAAAAGTTTCCAGGAGTTATGGTGACGGCAAGTCACAATCCAAAAGAATACAACGGCTTCAAAATGGTGCGACAGATTCCCTATTTGCTGTCTGGTGACGAAGGTATCCAAGATATTCGAAAAGCTATTGAAGCAGATGCTTTTCCAACTGCATCAAAAAAAATAGGAACAGTGAAGCAATGGAACGTGATGCTCCCATTTATCAAAAAGATGATGAGTCTTGTCGATATAAAAGCCCTTAAGCCCATGAAAATTCTTTGTGATACAGCTAATGGTATGGTTGGTCTATCGCTTACCGAACTTATGAAGGAAATTCCCCAGCTCACGATGACGCCAATGTATTTTGAGCCAGACGGCACATTTCCAAACCATGGTGGCGACCCGCTCATGGAAGAAAATCGTAGGGAACTTATGCAGCGAGTACCCAAAGAACACGCAGACTTAGGGTTTGCGTTCGATCCGGATGGCGATAGATTTTTTTGTGTTGATCGCACTGGTCGGTTTGTTTCCGGAGATTTTTTAACGGCGATTCTTTCACAGTACTTTTTGCAAAAGCACCCAGGAAGTCCTATTGTGTATGACATTCGTGCTTCACATGCAGTACCCGATTTGATTACGAAAGATGGGGGGAAGCCTCTCTATAACAGAGTTGGGCATGCATATATTAAGAAGCGCATGAGTGATGAAAAAGCGGTGTTTGGCGGCGAGGTAACAGGACACTATTACTTTGCAGACTTTTATTATTGTGATTCTGGTGTTGCACCAATGCTCTATATTATGGACTTTTTGTCTCACTCGAAAAAACGCTTGGATGAAATACTTGATGAGCTTGAAAAGGTGTACTTTATCTCTGGCGAGATCAACACAAAAGGGGTTGATGCGAAGAAGGTTTTTGAAAAGATAACCGCGAAATATGCATCGAGTGCGAAAAAAGTTATTGAGATTGACGGAATTACTATGGAGATGGATGATTGGCACTTTAATGTGCGCGCATCAAACACCGAACCACTTGTACGATTGAACTTGGAAGCAACCTCCAAATCGCTTATGGAAAAAAAGCGTGACGAGGTACTCTCTGTTATTCGTGGTTCGTAAAAAGTAAGGATACATATAATAAACCATCGTGATAAAACTCCCAAAGATTTGAGGGTGTTTGCCGAACATCTTGTGATGGAGATGGGCAATATTGTCATGAAACGCTGGAAAAAATCAGCGCCTGTGGTTGCGCAGAAAGATGAACGAGATATCGCGACAAAAGCCGATTACGAATCTGAGCAATGGTGTATCCAAGAAATTCAGAAGTACTATCCGGATGACGAATGTCACGGTGAAGAAACTGGAGTGCATTCAGGATCATCCGGTTATATGTGGTACATAGACCCATTGTGTGGAACAAAGTTCTTCTCCGCGGGCCTTGTGAACTTTTATTGCTCTGTTGCTGTTGAAAAAGGTGGCGAACTTATCGCTTCTGCCGTTTGTCAGCCGATTATTCCAATCGCATATTCGGCAGGGAAAGATAACGGAGCGTGGGCTGACAATAAACGCATTAAACTAAAGCAGGCTTCGGTGCTGAAAGACGCAATTATTTGTGCGGGTCTTCCCAGTACAAAGAGACAAAAAAGCAGCGCAAAAAAAAGCTGGCAACTTTTGGCCGAAGTAGATGAGCGTGTGTATCGTATTCGGTCTGAGGCAAGCATTAGCGGCGCTCTTTGTCAGACTGCGTTTGGATCGTATGATGCCTACTTGTTACTTGGGTCATCAACGCCACTTTGGCACGATCTCGCCCCAGGAATATGTTTTGCACAAGAAGCCGGGATGACCGTTACCAATGCAGCTGGTTTGCCCATCAAGAAAGGGGTGAGCCCGTCACTTGTCGTTGCGCAGCCCTCACTTCATAAAGAATTACTTGCCCTCATAAAGGAGCTCTCATAATGAATGAAGCTTCACTTTCCCTTCCTCATGGATACATATGCGAGCGCAACATGACGGATGCTTTTTTAAAGCAGCTTATTGAGAGGACAAATGCAGACGAAGAAGTTCAAAAATTTACCAGCGACATGTGCCGATTTAACACAGAAGAAGCATATAAGAGTTGGAATTCACGCCGAAGATCTATCTTTATTCTAACCAATGCCCACGGAGTGCTGTGTGGTTTTGGGTGGTGTTCTCAAAAAAATATTCCCAATCATCTCCAACCGCGGTCAAACGCTTCGCTCACGTTGGCCATTCGTATTTATCCGCCATTTCGCGGAAAAGGGCTCTCTATTCCCTTTTTTATGTACATGATAAGAACGCTTGAGCGGGAAAAGCCGTTTGGGAAAGAGCATGAACGTGGATACTGGATACGCCGAAGATTGAATAATGAAGTTGCTGAAAAAGTATATAAAGCGTGCGGTTTTACAGAATTAACTCGCGATGCTGAAGGCGTTTACCTCGTCCGATCAGTGTAAGTATGATACACTCGACACACGGAATAGGAGGGTTGCATGGCGACATCAATACTCGATTCAAGAAAAGACATTGGTGCGTTGGACGTGCAAAATGTGCTTGGCTCGATAGAGCATCTTCCCGATCAGATCGAACATGCTTGGAGCGACACAAAGGCAATACAAGTTTCCGATGCATATAAAAAAGTACACAAAATCGTTGTAAGTGGCATGGGCGGATCGGCCTTGGGTGCACATGTTATTAAAACGCTCTTTAAAGACACACTGAAACAACCGTTGGAAATAGTAAATCACTACGAACTTCCCGAATATGTCGATAAGGATACATTGGTTGTTTTGTCAAGTTATTCCGGAACAACAGAGGAAACACTCATATCGGCTGAAGACGCAAAAAAACGGGGAGCAAAAATTGCAGTGATTACCGCAGGTGGAAAGCTTGAGGAATTTGCGAATAAGGAAGGGTGTTTGCTCTATAAAATTGTTCCGGCGCACAACCCTTCTAATCAACCGCGAATGGCAATAGGGTACTCGGTGTTTGGTCAGCTTGGATTATTTAATGCGATGGGACTTATCTCGATCTTTGATAGTGAGGTGGCAGAGTTGGTAGCACTTCTACGAAAGAATGCAAAACTTCTTAATCCAGACTCAAAAGAAAAAAATACTGCGAAGTTCTTGGCATATAGTGCGTTTGACAAAATGGTTGCACTAATTGGAGCGGAACACCTTGAGGGCGCTCTTCATGTCTTTAACAACCAGCTGAATGAGAATGCAAAAAACTTTACGGACTATCTTGTTGTTCCGGAGTTGAATCACCATTACATGGAAAGTTTGTCTTTTCCAAAGCATATGAAAGACTCTGTGTTGTTCTTGGTATTTAATTCAAACCTGTATTCCCCCCGTGTTCAAAAGCGCATACCGTTAACAATTGATGTTATTAACCAGAATGGTTTTACAGCTGAGATGGTGCAAACCGTTTGGAAAACGAAGATGCAACAGGTATGGGAAGCCATTCAACTTGGTGCGTTTACGAACTTTTATCTCGCAATGCTAAACGGTATCAATCCAGCACCAATTCCTTGGGTTGACTACTTTAAGAAAAAGTTAGGGAAATAATGACAGATGCCATCCCATTTCTTGATGTATATAAACATTGCCCTCGTTGTGCGGGGTCGTTGAAAAAAGTAGATACCTATTTGATGTGTGATGGCTGCGGTTTCCATGTCTATAACAATCCGTTGGCATGTAATGCTGCAATCATAGAAAACGAAAGTGGTGAAATTCTCCTGATAAAACGTAAGTATGATCCCTTAAAAGGATATTGGGATCTTCCTGGTGGGTTTATAGAACCGGGCGAGGACTTGCAAGTATCGGTAGAGCGAGAAGTTAAAGAAGAAATTGGAGTCGATGTGCAGGTCGGAGAGCTTATTGGTCATTACGCGGATACGTATGACTATCAAGGAGTTCGTCGTCCGTCATTTTGTGCTGTCGTTGTTGCCACAATCCAATCCGGAGAGCCACAGCCGTTAGACGATGCCGCATCGATCACCTATTTTTCGAAAAAAGACGTGTTGAAACAACGATTCGCATTTCCCACGTTAAAAAGAGCAGTCGCTGAGTATCTCCAGCGAACATAACTACCAACTCCAGTACTTCGCATTGAAAAATGCGCTCTATACCGCTACCATGAGAGCATATGCCCAAATCTGCCCCACATCTTGTTTGGTTTAAGGATGTTGACAAACATTCAGGAAATCTTGTTGGAGGAAAAGGCGCAAATCTCGGTGAAATGGTAAGTGCCGGGTTCCCAGTTCCAGACGGATTCATTATTACTTCTCCAGCGTATTTTTACGTTCTTGACTATAACAACCTTCGCGACAAGATAAAGAAGCTTCTGCACAAGGTTGATGCGAACGACTCGGTTGCCGTTCAAAAGGCATCAAAGGAAATAAAGAAATTGATTTCACATGCGGAAATTCCCGATGACTTGGCAGCGGAGATTCTTAAGGCTTATGAGAAGCTTGGTGACAGAAGTTATGTGGCTGTTCGTTCGAGTGCTACGGCAGAAGATCTTCCTGGAGCGTCGTTTGCCGGTCAGCAGGCGACATTTCTTAATATTTCTGGTGAAGCAAATCTGGTAAATGCTGTTCGAGATGCATGGGCCTCACTCTTTGAAGCGCGTGCTATTTTTTACAGAGTTGAAAAAGGATTTGACCATTTTAAGGTTGGTTTGGCCGTTCCTGTGCAAAAGATGGTGCAGTCGGATGTCAGTGGCGTTATGTTCTCTATTAATCCAGTAAACAATGAGAAAAATACAATTGTTGTTGAAGCAATTTGGGGACTAGGTGAAAACATTGTACAGGGAGCGGTAACCCCGGATCACTTTGAGGTGGATAAAACAAACTGGGAGATTACTCGAAAAGATTACATACGGCAAACCATTGAAATGGTACGAAAAGATGGATCGACAAAAAATTATCCGGTACCAAAATCTCGTCAGGAAAAACCAAAGCTTACAGATGCTCAAGTCGTTGCTCTTGCAAAGATAGGACAGAAACTTCAACAGCATTACTTTTTCCCGCAAGACAGCGAGTGGGCAATGGAAAACGGGAAACTCTTTATCGTGCAAACAAGACCGATTACAACAATAGAGTCTGTTCAGAAAAGAACCTCTGCCACAGCGAATGAAAAACGACATGATTTGGCTGTGGTAAAAGCGACGAGTGGTATGAAGCTTTTGACGAAAGGAGATCCGGCGTCTCCAGGTCTTGTATCAGGTATTGTTCGTCATATCTTGTCTCCAAAAGAAATTCATAAACTAAAAACGGGCGAAGTTATGGTGACAAGCATGACCACTCCCGACTTTGTCCCTGCAATGAAAAAGGCTGCGGCACTTGTTACCGATAAGGGTGGACAGACTTCACACGCAGCGATTGTGTCGCGTGAACTTGGGCTTCCATGCGTCGTTGGAACGGTAAATGCTACGAAGGTGTTAAAAGGGGGGAGAACCGTTACTGTCAATGCAAAAACAGGCGAGGTATTTGACGGGCCTCTACCTAAATCAGCGATATCGGAATTGGAAAAAAGTACGGTTGTTCTTTCGCAGGATTCTCGGCATCTCAAAACCGCGACAAAAGTTTACGTCAACTTAGCTGAGCCGGAGCTAGCACAACAGATCTCCAAGAAAAACGTTGACGGTGTTGGCTTACTTCGTGCTGAGTTTATGATTGCTCAAATTG
>DATEVM010000112.1:0-2019 GCA_035281785.1 Patescibacteria group bacterium | reverse complement strand
TACATTGTTCCATCAACCCGTACTCGCTGAAACCCTTGCTTTTTTAGGTTTGCAAACAGCTGTTGAAACTCACCCTTCTTATCTCGAACAACCGGAGCTAACACCATAAATCTACTGCTCACTTTTTGTTTGAGATCTTTTTCAACCTTGTCGATAACATGGAGCACGATTTGATCCACGCTTTGCTGTGCAATCTCGAATCCACAGTTTGGACAGTGCGGATGACCCGCTCGAGCAAAAAGTAGACGAAGGTAGTCGTAGATCTCGGTGATTGTTCCTACGGTAGATCGGGGATTATGTGACGTTGTCTTTTGATCGATGGAAATAGCGGGTGAAAGACCTTCTATCGTATCAACATCGGGCTTTCCCATGACTCCCAAAAATTGACGTGCGTACGATGAAAGACTCTCTACATATCTTCGTTGTCCCTCTGCGTATAACGTGTCGAATGCTAGCGAGCTTTTTCCACTACCAGACATCCCTGTAAGAACAACAAATTTGTTCTTGGGAATATCTAAATCGATATTCTTTAAGTTGTGTTGCCGCGCACCGCGGATCTTAATGACATCTTGCATACGCACCTCTGGTACTTCCCCAAAGAAACACCGAATGGATAGTGTAACACAGAAGTCATATCCAAGAAAAGACCGGGGTAGCCGGCAGCAACAACGCCGCACAACACCCCCTACGACGGAGAAACATTGTTATGACGTTGATCTTTTATTTTTTCTTCGAAACTTTTGCAAATTCAAGCCGACCAACAATCTGCATTGCCTCATTCTTAATCCGATCAAGTTCTTCTCTTGGGAATGCTTGTTGAAGTTGTTCATATGTACGACCCACACCGTGAGCAACATTTTGCAGCTCGAGGGGATTTAACCTCTCCAACTCATCAGTAGTCATTGCCCTAACACCCTCACCGCGTCCAGGCGCTTGATTTTGCTCACCTATATCTACCATATGTTCCTTTCTGCAAAGGCCATTCTTTACACTCAAGACTACTTTTTTATTACCTGTCCGAGTATCGTTTTCAATCGAAACCACACACTAAACCCACGTTCTTTTTTATGTTGTTTCTCGGTATCTGCGCGCAAATGAATTAGTGCCGGCACAACAGAAATAACGACAATCCCACCAATAATCGGCAGCAAGTATTTATCCACATTCGGAATCATACGACCGAGAAAATATCCTAAAAGAGTCATTCCGATAGCCCATAAAAATCCACCGATAACATTGAACGAGAGAAATGTTTCGTAGTGCATATTCGCCATACCAGCGACAATGGGAGCGAATGTTCGAACAGCGGGCATAAATCGTGCCAAAATCAGCGTTTTTCCTCCATGTTTCTCATAAAAAGCCTGTGCTTTTAACATATGGTGTTTTTGAAAAAAGAAGGTGTCTTTTTGCTTCATGAGCCAGCCGCCAAATTTTTTTCCGGTCCAGTATCCCACGCTGTCACCGGCGATTGCACCGACAATAAGCAGTGGAAGGAGAATCCAGATGTTCAGTAGGCCTTGTGATGCCAGGAATCCTGCCGTAAACAATAAACTGTCCCCCGGCAAAAAGAAGCCGAAAAAAAGACCAGACTCAGCGAACGTGATTCCAAAAATACCAATGTATCCAACCGTTTCGATAATCTTTACAGGATCAAGAAGTGAGACCATATTAACCTTTCCATTCCAATCCGTTCATGGTACTGGAAAAAGAGGGGGGATTGCAAGCTATTCTATTGCCCTCTTACGTAGCACGTTATGCCTTTTTTTTCTAACCCTACTCCGAAAGGACAAACTAACGTTGCATATTTTTTCATGGGGGCGACATGCTTTGCATGCATTTTCTCAACGACAAGTGAGTGTTCCAGGGTTTGCAACATATTTCTTCCACGTTGTTCATCTCGATAAATTCTTCGGCGAACCCGCTCATCTGCTGTAACTTCCAAGTAGATCGTTAAATCTGCCAATTTTCGAAGTTTTTGTGACGAGAGTACAAAAATGCCTTCTACAATAATGTTCTTGT
>DATEVM010000111.1:0-3100 GCA_035281785.1 Patescibacteria group bacterium | reverse complement strand
TTTTGACAACTATTTCTTATTCCGTCTTTTCGGATACTTTTCTCCAACCCCACCCAATCAAGCTTTGGCATACCAAAGTGGTATTTATATGGTTTTAACGGTTTCGGGATAGACCATGGTTTTATTCCTTTTGCCTTTAGCATCGTAATATTTGTTTCGCTAAAATCATAACGACTTCCCTTGATCCCCGGAAATGGCCCGCGCTCTTGCGCAAGAATGTTTGATGCAGCAAGCGTATGAAAACGAATAAATTCCATAACCTGTCCAGCAAGATCAATGCCGGCCTGTCCACCATACCGCACTCCTATGACATATAACATATCGGCGAGTCCCATGATTGAAACGCCGATGCGCCGGTTTCGCTTTGCTGCCTCGGCAAGCTCCGGAACAGCGGATACATATTTATTTGCATCAATAACATCATCGAGCCAACGTACAATCATCTGTGTCGTTTCAGCCAATTTATTCCAATCAATAGAATATGGAAAAAGACCTTTTTTTGCTTTGTCCATTTGTACATGTTCTGCGAGGTTGATCGATGCCATGCAACAGTTTTCGTACGGCATAAGAAATTGCTCGCCACAAGGATTTGTTGCCTCTAAATCACCCTGTGATGGTGTCGGATTCTCACGATTTGCGGCATCTAAAAATAACACGCCAGGTTCACCATTGTGATGTGCAAAGTGGATTATTTCGTGGAAAAGATCACGCGCCTTCACAGTTTCCCAAACTTTTCCATTACGGGGGTTTATAAGGTTAAAGTCACCATTTTTTTCTACAGCCTCCATAAACGCGTCGGTAATACCAATAGAAATATTAAAATGTTCAATAACCCCTTCTCGTTCTTTACAGTGAATGAACTCACGAATGTCTGGGTGATGTACGGGCAACACCGCCATACAGGCTGACCGTCTCCCTCCACCTTGACCAATAACCCAAAACGCCGTGTCATACACCTTTAGAAATGAAACAGCACCCGTTGCTTTCCCTTTGGATGAACCGATTGTGTCTCCTTTCGGTCGAATGCGACCAAATGAGAATCCAACTCCTCCGCCAGACTGCAAAATAAGAACCGCGTTACGTAATGTACTAAAAATACCTTCTTGTGAACGACCCATATCATCGCTTATCGGCAACACAAAACAGTTTGCGAGTTGTCCCCAGCCAGTTCCAGCGTTTGCTAACGTACGACCGTTTGGCATAAATCGAAAGTCGCATAACATTTCGAAAAACTTTTTCTCAATTTCGGCCGGCGTAGATCCATCGCGATAATTATGTTCAGCTTGTGCGACCACTCGGGTCGTTCTCGCCAAGATATCTTTAACCGACTCTTTTGGTTTGCCGTGTTCGTCACGAAGTGCATACCTGTTGATCATGACTTCTTGCGCATTAGGCGTTAGTTTTTTCATACCACTCTCCACTGAATAGATGGCCTACTCACTTTTTTCTGTTTTCTCTGTTTTGAGACGGCGAATCTCTTCTTCAAAATCTTCCATGTGCTGAAAATCTCGATATACACTTGCAAAAAGCAAGTACGATACCGGATCGACTTTCCGAAGTCTGTTCATCACAAGTTTTCCAATCTCCCAGCTTTTAATTTCCTTTGTATTCTTTAGACGCAATTTTTTCTCAACCTCATTGATCAGCGTGTCGATGTCCTCCATAGAGAGAGGTCGCTTCCATGTGGCTTTCGTCAAGCCTTTCTTCACTTTTTCTCGGTCAAAAGACTCGTGTTCTCCATTTTTCTTTATGACTATTAGGTCAACTCCTTCAACACGTTCGTATGTCGTAAAACGCTTACTGCACTTTTCGCACTGCCTTCTTCTCCGAATACTCGGATCATCAGGAACAACGCGACTTTCCAGCACCACAGAATCAGCAAAGGAACAATACGGACATTGCATACAAATTGAGCCCACCCGACACGCTACACTAAATCCTATATGTAGCGTATGGACTAACAGTGAAACACTACCGATAGTGTCCGTCAACTATTCAAACATGATCAGAGCACATCACCGTGTTAAAACCAGATCTGTGTATATTCCAGCAGTTTTTGAGGGAATAACCGCACTTTTTTTGTGTTCTTCTTGTGTTAAAAAGACGTTTTAGAAAGCCCGTTTATTGTTTGTTGAAGACTGAGAGTATATTGAATAAGATCGTCTACTCTCGTCTTGTCTTCATCCCTCAGCCCCTGCTTCATCGTCATCATAAATGCGAGGTGTTCGTTTGTCACAAACAAGAGTGTTCCGACATACGCTTGTTTTGTGACACCCTGTTTCGTCGTATCCAGCAGTTCTTGCGCCGCTCTCCCCAGATAAACTTCAGCCCTTGCAAGTGTTGCGATTGCAAGCGCGTGCTCGTTATCTGTATACAGTTGTTGCACAGATGCAAGTCGTACGTTCGCAAGTTCTGTAAGTAATTGAATGTGAAGAAAAGGGTCGCGTGTCGTATACAATCTTATGCCATCCCAAATCATATAGAGTGGGTAGACAGGGTTGCCGGGTACGAGTTTGCCGGATATGAGTTTTTCAACAGGTTTTTGGTTTTTCACATCCGGACTTACAATTTGTCCTATCGGGTTCACACTGCTTAACGATAGGTACAACATAAACACACCAACCATCAGTAACAGGAGGGATGCTGCGATGTAGTGCAAGCTTATTGGAATTTTTTGTTTATCTGGAGCCATAAATAACAAGCACCATTCCCCATAGTGCATGTGACAGTGTAACCGAAAAAATGCTTTTTGTACGAAGGAACAAAATGGCCTGGCCAGCGGCAAAGATACCAAGAAGTGCCAACTGTGAGGCTGCTAAAGGAGATGCGCCTTCCAGCATAATTCGAAGCGGAGCATGAAACACAATAAAAAGAATGGTGGCAGCAACAACGGCAACAGCTTCAGGAAGCCTATACTCTTCTTGAACTGCGTTCATTAAGAATCCGAAGAAGAAGAGACTCTCCCACCCGGCTGTCATTGTCGCAAGGAAAAATTGATACCAAAAACCTGAGCTCGTAAATAGCAGTGCGGGCTCAACGTGAACGCCGGATGTCAATGCTCGCAACACTCCAACGAATCCGTATACACCTCCAACAAAAA
>DATEVM010000110.1:0-4789 GCA_035281785.1 Patescibacteria group bacterium | reverse complement strand
ATTCCCATTCTGCTTCAGCTATTGTCTACCATGAATGTCCCTGTTGACGAAGCACAGTTTCATAAAACGACACAAGATTTCTATTCGTGGGCAAAATGGCACTATGTTATGAGCAACCCAAACAGACATGTCGTTAGTCAGCAATCTTCAAAATAAGATCAAGTTTTTCTTGAGTTTTTTGCGGATCACCCTTAAGTGCAATAACGACTTTTGTTTCTCTTCTCGAGCGCGTTAGTTTTACTTTTGAATGCTCACCAAATACCTTTTGAAGCTTATGCGACCATTCATCAATTTGTCTGCTCACAATATATGGTTTATGACCCGGGGATACACCGTTTGCATCAGCTGCGTTCGCATCACCTTTTGATGCCTTCATGCGTCGCGCCAAATCCTCTGCACGACGAACAGAGCCACTCTCCTTCATGATGATTTTGTACGCCTCAATCATCAGTCGCTCATCTTCAATTGATGCAAGTGCTCGAGCGTGTCCTTCCGAGATCATGCCACCGAGCAAACCATCTTGTAGCGCGGCCGGAAGTCGAAGTAGACGCATTGAGTTTGATACGTATGGAAGTGACTTACCAATTCTTTCTGAAATTTCTGTTGTGGACAAACTGTAGTCGCGTTGAAGTCGTTGAAAGGCTTGTGCACGATCCATTGGATTGAGGTCTACACGCTGCACATTTTCAATGATAGCCATCTCCAACATCTCAGCTGGAGTAGTTTCTTTAATAATGGCCGGGACCGTTGCTAAACCTGCAAGTTTAGACGCTCTCCAACGCCGCTCGCCCGCAATGATCTGAAATCCTGCAGGAGTGTGCGCAATAACCAACGGCTCCAATATGCCATATCGCTTTATTGAGTCTACGAGTTCAGAAAGCTCTTCTGCAATGATCATGCCTCGAGGTTGAAGCGGATTTGGCTGGAGATGATCGACAGGAATATGCTGAACCTGCTGTGCTTGCACCATAGTACGCACCTCGCTTTATTTTTGCAGGACGTTTACGACAGTCTTGCCGAAGCGTTTTGAAAACGCCACAACACCATCGATCAGGGCAAACAGGGTATGATCGCGGCCGACGCCGACATTCTTTCCTGCTTTATATACTAGACCTCGTTGACGAATGAGAACTTGACCAACACCGGTTTTTTCTCCGCCAAATTTCTTTACACCAAGTCGTTTCCCAGGCCTTGGTTGTCCTTGGCGTGTTGCGCCACCGGATTTAACGTGTGCCATAGCTTTTTACTCCTTTAATCGAAAAACATACACTGCACGCTGAACAATTGCGTACGGTTTTGTATAAATATATGGACCTTTTTCACGAGTATAGCCAAGAGATTCTAGCCTGTCAATAAGTGGTTCCATGCTTTTCACGCGTTTTCCAAATTGAACGTATGGGAATACGATAACAACACGTCCATTGGGTTTTAGCAGCTTTAACCATTGCTTGCACGAGCCCAAATATAACCGTTCCAACCCTTTAAGCATGTTATCCACGGTTGCCAAAGTCGGATTCGGTTTTCCAAGAAAAGGCTCTGTTACAATGCAATCAACTTTACCGCCCGTTTCCTTGTCCGTTATCTGCGTGGCATCCTGAACAGAAAGCCGTATCGAGTCTTCCGGCAAACTAAACCGTTCTGTAAGCCATTGAAGGTTCTTGCCGGCACCGTGGACAGCTTCTTTGTCTTGATCGCTACCAACAACATGCGCACCAAGCACTCTAGCCTCCATGAGGATCGTTCCAGTACCACAGAATGGGTCCAAAACAGTCTTACCCTCCGGATTTTCTGCACCAAATGCCAGATTGAGCAGGGTACGGCCAAGTTTTGGAGGAATCATGCCTTTTTTCTTGTCTCGATATGGTTTTTCCATATCTCGGGCACTCCAGTCGTGGACATACTGAACCGCTACTGTGCGTGCAAAAACCGTCGCAGCTCCAGTATGAATAAACTGTAGTTCCGTAACGTCACCTTCTAATAGCAGACCAGCTTCTGCTCCCTCTCGAGGTGTTTCAACGTATCGAACAGACAAACCGCGTTTTACTAACGCTTTTTTTACGTTCTGCTGCGAAACTGCATCGAGATGATTTCTATTTTGTTCAGCGAAGGAAAACACACGCCTCTTTGTAAATGCGTCCGAAGATAAGTACTGAATAGCTCGTTCTTCAACTTCTGGGGTATTTGCTGTTGGTATGACATCTATTTGCTCGGCAATTTTAACTGTTCCACCAAGAACTTTCATCATCCTCTCTGGGAGTTCAGATGAATCAAGCTCAGCAGAAAAAATACCTGGAATAATCTCGAGAATCTCTGTAGGTTGTAAAAAACGTGCCAGAACAGCTTGAAGCTCAACTTGAGCAAGATCCTGTTGCCGTCCTAGGAAAAATAGATATGTCATACTGCCTTACTTGGCAGAGATCGCATCAATGCGGAGCGTAGTCTCTGATTGTCGGTGTCCACGAACCTTACGGAAACGGGACTTGGCTTTATATGTGGCAACGCGAATTTTCTCCGCTTTAGTATGCGAGAGAACGGTTGTCTTTACCTGAGCAGATGAGACGGTTGGGGTACCGACAGACACATTGTCGCCGTCAACCACCATCAAGACCTCTGGAAGCACGAGAGATGCCTTTTCCTCTTGTGGAAGCCGATCGACGGTCAGCTCTTGACCTTCCTCGACTCGAAATTGTTTTCCCTGGAGTTTCACAACTGCATACTTCATAGACATCTGAGGATTGTATCAGACGAAGCTACGTATTTCAACCAGATGTCTCTGCGGGTTGGCGTGATAAGCGCTTGATATCAAACCAAATGCAAACAAAATTGAGATGACAGAGCTTCCCCCAAGCGACAGGAAAGGAAGCGTTACCCCCGCAATTGGCAGCAAGCCAATATTCATACCAATATTCATGGCCGACTGGACAAATAACGATGAAATCGTTACCAGACTAAACGCTTTGCCGACCGGATCAATGATTTTACTCGAGATATAGAACAAAAAAACAAACAGGGCGATGTATAACGAAAAAAGAAGCAAGACTCCCATAAACCCCAGTTCTTCAGCATACGATGCAAACATAAAATCCGTTTGTCTTTCTGGCAAAAACCGAAGGCCAGATTGCACTCCATGTCCCAATCCTCTTCCAATTACCTTTCCGGAACCAACCGATATGGTAGCTTGAGATGCGTGATACCCTCTACCCAACAGATCGGATACTGGATCTATGTACGTTAGAACACGGTTTCGTTGATAATCGTGTAAGAAAAATTTCCATCCGACACCCGAGATTAGAAGCGAAACTACCGCAATGCCAAGAAGTACCTTTATTGGGATATCGCAAAAATAAAGTGCAGCACCAAATACTGCTGTGAGAATAAGCGCCGTACCTAGGTCTGGCTGTAAAAATACAAGAAGAATGGGGGTTAACCCGAATGCGAGATGTTTATAGATGTTTTTTTTCTTTTTACCTGTCTGCAAC
The DNA here is from genome assembly GCA_035281785.1 of Patescibacteria group bacterium. Classification (GTDB taxonomy): domain Bacteria; phylum Patescibacteriota; class Microgenomatia; order UBA1400; family UBA12028; genus DATEVM01. The sequence continues at coordinate 1,310 of DATEVM010000110.1, read as the reverse complement.
AGCAACACGCAGAGGTAAAGACCTAATAGCGGCTTTGCAGTTTGCGACGGCTGAAATTGCATTCCTATCAGTGAAATCCATCGAGTTGAACCATTCGTTGTTTTTCCTACAACAATTGTTATGAACAACATAACGACGATGAAAACAAAAAGTGGCACTGCCGTTTTTTTCCAAAAAGAAAACGGTATCGAGGAAACAGTGAAGTACGCACCAATTCCAATGCCGAACGCGACCAACTGCGTTACAACCCCAGCAGGATAAATACTTTGGAGCATTACAAGCGAGATTATTACCAAAACAGTACAAAGCAGTGGAAGCAAAAATCGTTCCATAACCCCAGCATATCTGATTTACACAGAGTTTGTCGTTTTTACAAGAATATTCGACGTTACGTCTCTGTACTTAAGCGCGCAGATTGCCACCCTTGGGAACTTTCACCGCAACTATTTTCCACTGACCATTGCTGCGTTCAAACCACACATTGTATGCACCATCCCTATCGTAATTACCCATAACGACATACATATTTTCGTACGCATCCACCATTTGAAGGGCCTCGGCTCCACGAATTTCTACGTATGCCCCAGCAAACGAGGTGCCTTTTATCATATCCGGCAACAGCTTTCGTACGAACGCATCATCCAGGTTTACTCTTCCTACAGACTCGGCTGTCTGCCGCAGAAGTCGTTTTCCTTCATGAATAACTTGCGGTAAAACCTCATCTACGGGGTGTGTCGAATCCACAAGAGCCTGAACGTCGGCGAGTGATCGTGTTTGACCTTCTATTGGTTGTTTTGGCATACGTTACACACCTTTCTGCGAAGTTATCCGCATCATTCTGGCGTTATCGCCCTTCGTAATAGATTGTACCATGGTTCTTTTTTTAATTTCTTCCTCATGCTCATGAGGCCATGATGGTAACTGTATATCGACCAGCTCATCAAACGCAACACCCGCATCTTTTCGAAGATCCTGGACCGTACGAATTATTTCGCGCATCTCGCCTTTTGCTCTAAGCTGGTCTGTGATGGTTGTGTCCAGTGTTACATCTAATGTGCTAGAGTCACCGACCGTCCAGTTCACATCTTCAACGTTAATCTCACTCTTTAATACCTCAAGAGAATCAATCGATGGGAGTCTTCCACCCACCACAGTCACTTTTGCGAGCGGTTGTCGAACTTTTATTTTTTGTTCTTTTCGAACTGCGTGCGCTTTTTCAGCAACAACACGAATTGTCGCCATCTCATCTTCAAGCGATTCGTTCATATATGAGTCGTCGGCAACCGGCCAATCCTCAAGATGAATTGAAA
>DATEVM010000109.1:0-8119 GCA_035281785.1 Patescibacteria group bacterium | reverse complement strand
ATAGGCGCAACCAAATAGCTGATCGGCGACTGACTGTTTCCAAATGGAAAGATCAGAAGAAAAAGAATAATGATGCCATATCGTTTGAGAACCTGATCCCAATCGTGAGCCATCGCCTCGGGGAGAAATCCGATAAGAACCCTCCCGCCGTCCAACGGGTGAATGGGAATGAAGTTAAACACCGCCAGCACCAAGCTAATATGGATTGTAAAGGTTGCAAAAGCGGTGAGTATGTCGGGAAGCGGGAAGAGCCGAAGGAGGAAAGAGAGCGCAACTGCCATCAGAATATTGCTTGCAGGGCCGGCAAGCGCAATCAGGGCAGAGTCTTTTCTTGGGTGTCGTAAGTTGTACGGATCGTACTCAACGGGTTTGCCCCATCCAAACCCTGCAAATAGAAGGAGAAGTGTGCCGAAGGGGTCAAGGTGTTTGATCGGGTTTAAGGTAATTCTTCCTTTTAGTCTTGGGGTAGGGTCGCCGAGTTTATCTGCAACAACCGCGTGAGAAAACTCGTGAATAGTAAGCGCGACAAGAAGCGCCCCAATGTTTAAGAGGAAAAGAATGGGGTTGCTAAAAAGGGAAGAAAGCATGCGTGTATTGTAACAGTTGGGAATGAAGTGAAGTAGTGTGATGGGTGTGATACATTAAAGAAAGAGCAGAGGAGGAATATGGCAGGTTTTTTTGGTCTTTTTGGCGGAGAAAAACCGAGTGGGGTTTTGACGTCAGAACAGTCGCAGGAGATGACTCAAGAGAGCCAGAGAGAGGCTAGAGGGAAGATCGAGAAAGAGCTCGCAAGAGAATTATCCAAAGCTTTGGGTGTGCAGGAGGGTGCGGTAAAAAAGACCTACTCATACCATGCTCTTGTAGAGACGCTTGTCGGATATGCGACGCACGGACAGGCTTTAACCATTTCGGAAACATTGAGGTCTTACGGGATTACGATGGACACGAAGTGGAAAAACGAACGCAGATATCTTTCCTATTTTTATTTTAACCCTTCTATTGTTGACGATGCGTTTGCATGGGAAGAGCTTCCAAGTTACTTGATTCATTCCGAGGCGTCTGGTGTTGATGTATCGGAGGAAAAAATTGCAATTGTTCAACGATATATCAAGTCGATAGGTGATTCCGCTACCAGCCAATAATACCTCTTTTATGTGTAGACCCTGGGACTGCGCCGGATGGTTGCGGCACTTTGTGCCTTATGGTACAATCTCGCCTTATGGCAGTCTGCGCATTATGTATGAAATCAGCTGATATTGGTCATTTGGTGTCCCACGCTAAGAATCGCGTGAGACATCTTCGAAAACCAAACCTCCATGCCGCTCATATCCTTATGGGTACCATGAAGCGACGTGTCATGCTCTGTACAAAGTGCAAGCGAACCACCTCAAAAGCCTCGAAGAAAAACTAAATTTTCTGTTTTCTCATTCACCGTTTCCTTGGAGTGTATTTGGTGTATAATTGGGCCTATAACTGGAGGAACACATGCCAAAGAATGAAGCTGCACCAGCAGAACAAAGAGAAGAAGAAGTTCGTGATTTAGAAGGTTTAGTCATTTCCGATGTAGATGTAAAACATATATTGGAGGGTATGGAAAAAGTTGTTCCTACAGATTGGCTTGTGGGAAGAACTTGGGATGGAACGAGGAAAGAATTTGCCGAAATACTGAAGACTGGAAGATTTCCAAGCAGACTCCGATTTTTCCGATTAACAATTCCTGACCAAAAGTTATTTCTCCAATTCTTAGGTACCGCTGTGACGTTGGGAATGGTAGCTGGTTCGATGGTATATCACTGGGCTTCGGTAACATTGGGGACAGAATATCTTGGAGCCTTCGGGTGGGCAATGATCCCTGTTGGTGCTGCCACCAGCTGGCTCATTACTAAAATTGATGGAGGACGGAGACAGAAGCAGAATCATATTGTTGAGGCAATACGAACAGACGCGAAGAGAGCTGCAGAGCTGCTTGAAAATCAACGCAAGGCATCGGAAATCTTTCAGTCATTATTTCATGCCTTTGAAAAGGCGGGGTATCGGAGAACAGAGAACCTGCTGGGGATGTTGCAAGAAATAACTACCTATTATTCTCCTCTTAGCAGAAAGATAGGGAAAGAGGATGTTATTGCGGCTCTAGAGGGAGGAGAATACCCAATCCTTTATAGAAATGGTAATGAGTTTACTGTGGTGAGCGGGTCAGTTCCCATTAGCGACGAAATTGCGACAGAGGATGGGCTTATTCGGGAGGTGCGTAGACGCATTAACGAGGTCGTTGCCGCTGCACACGCACCCACAGATAGAGAGCGTGACGAAAGATGGGCAAGAGGACAGCTGCATATCCGGTAAACTGTTGTTTGCGAAAACAGGTTAGGCTTTTTCTTATCTTTTTCTGATTTTATTAATTTGTTCGTGCATAAGAGCCCGGTCTTTTTTGCTTAATGTGTCTCCTAGCCGTTCCTGTGGAGCAAGTGTGGATATGAAAATTTCTTCCGGGGATCGGGGTTTGTTGTCTGATGTATAGAACCCCCCTAATGCGGATCCGTTATCCGCATCCAGTATGACACCATAGTATCCAGCCCCTGGATCATATATAGCGTGTTCACCTTCGTGTCGGGCGAGTCTTTTTGAGTCGCTGCCAAGTCCGCATTGTTTCAAGTAACTGTAATATTGTTGTTGCGCGAGTCGTTTTTGCGCTTTTGTTTCCAATCGACGCGTAACGACCTGAAAATTCACATTTTTCTGAAGGTCAGGAAACCAGTCAATCCAGCTGTCTCCCATTTCCAAATACTGACTGGTATCCAACTCTCTTTCTGCTTGTCTGTTGCCAAAAAGTTCAGCGATTCCTTGTAAAAAACCTGCCATGAATCAAAGTATATCACGCACGAATGAGGTAAAAGGGGCGCTCTGTGACAAAGGAGCTCCTTCGAGATGATACTCAATAGTCTTATCGTCAACCCGCAGGATAAGCACTCTTTTTTCTTCTTTTGTACGCGTCCACATTTTTGGCCAGGGAAGTAAAGCCTGGCACATATTGCGCAAAGATTTGAGATTTTTTGGAAGGTCGTACTGGTCGAGTAAAGGGATTGGACCAACCGAAGTGAAGTTCGATAAAATGCTTACAAGCGATTCTCTTGGCACATGGCCGTCATCTTTTGTAAACTTTCGCGTTGGCGGTGTTTGTGTTTCCAAAACCTGTGGGGCCTCTTTAATCACTTTTCCTGCAGTCAAATCGGCAAGTATGTTTACGATCATCTGACTTCCTCTATCAAAGCAGCGATGAAGGAGTGTTGGGGTTGTGTCCGACTCCAAAACTTCAACCTTTTGCTGCGCCACAATAGACCCCATGTCAAACTTTTCGTTCATCTTTATAACGGTTACACCGGTTTCCTTGTCGCCGAAGAGGATGGTAAACGGCACTGGAGTAGCACCGCGCCATCTTGGTAAGAGCGATGGGTGAATGTTGTATGCGCCCTCAGTCGGCCAAGCAAGAAGCCACGATGGAACCAGGTACCCAAAGTCTGCGACCACCAATACATCACACGGTGGCAGATTTAATCCATCCACCCCCATCTTTAATAGGTCTTTGTCAACATTAAGCACAGGAATGTGTTGTTTTTTTGCCCATGTCTCTAGATCGCACGGTGTTACAATCTGTTTTCGTCCAATTGGCTTTGGGAAAGGGCAGAGAACACCCGCAATAGTATGTCCAGCAGTTTTTATCGCGTCTGCCACCATCACTGTTGTTTCCGGTGTGCCTGCAAGAAGTATATTCATCAAGTTTATCCTACATTATCCAAGTGCCGCCAAAATATCTTTGTCGATTTCAACCATGCGAGTTTTACGAAACTCAAACAACGGTAGATCGAGTTGTCGAATGTAGTCCGTGAACAAAACTCCCTCAAGGTGATCAAACTCGTGTTGTATGACGCGCGCAAAAAATCCGTAAAACGTGTTTTGTTCCTCTGTCATATCTGGCTTCATATAGCGGAGTGTAACCCAGGAAAAACGAGGAACAGGGCCATAGAGAAGAGGAATGGATAAGCACCCTTCAAAGATGGGGTCTTTTGGTTCCGGTCCGAAGGTTGTGTCTTTTGCGGTGGCGATTATTTCTGGATTAATGTATGTCTGGAGAATACTCTTTTCTTTTTCTTCATCGTCCGGTCGATTGCCGTTTTCCGTATTTGCGGATGCCGGAAGCAGCGTGGAGAATACACGTAGACTTTTTCCAATTTGAGGGAGGGACAAACCAACACCTCGGGGGTTTCGCTTTTTCTCAAGCGCGTCTTCCAAATCGCGTATCACGCGCGTTACTTGCTCGAGTTCGTGTTTTGTATCAACAGGTCTGCTTTTCGCACGAAGGACGGGGTTGGGGACGGTGATAATTGGTTTCGACATAGGGATATTGTACACTGGGAGGCAAAGAGGGAGATGCATATGACGGATCGCCAAAAGACCACAGAACACGTTATTTCTATGGTTGCGAAGTTTGAAGGAAAGTTGGGTGAGCCTAATGTCCGTCAAAAACTACTTACTATGAGCGATGAACGGGTATTGAGTCTCATTACTCGGTTGGAAGCTATGCCTGACGAGAAGGCAGCAGCAGCCGCTCGTGAGTTGCGAACATTCATAGGTTTTCGTAAAGATACTACCGTTGAGTAGCGGTTTTTTGTTCCATCCGATCTAGTTGATCTTTTGCTCCGGTATAGTTCGGTTTCATCTGTATTGCCCGTTTCATAAGCATGAGCGCAGCGTCCCTATCGCCGAGCTGTTCCATGATAAGCGCTCTGTTGTAAACGAGTTTTGCGTCTGTAGGAGCCAGTTCTTGTGCGGCGGTAAGAACGGCCAGTGACTCTTTAAATAAGTCTGGCGCGATTGTTGAAAGTGTGATGAGAACTCGAGCTCGAGACTTGTAAAAGTTCAGGTGAACTGGGTTTTTCTTTAACATTGTGTCTGAAGATCGAATCGCCAGCTCGCCAAGTTGGGCTGCGGTTGTCGACTCATTCTGTTGAAAAGCTGAGGTGGAAAGTTGGGATGCCACATGCGCGAGCTCCTCATCAAAGACAGCTTCTGATGTGGGAGAAATGCGAACCGCTTCCTGTAATGCCTGAAGTGCTTCCACCCCTTGCCCGGCACCCTCTAGCTGTTTTGCCTGCGCATATTTTGCATCAGAACGCCACATATTCATGAATACACTCATGGCATAAAGAGAGATAAGACTAACAACACAGGCGGCAATAACGCTCCAGGCAGAAAGCGATGGATTTTTGCGACTTTTTTTGTCGTCCGCAACCTCAACGTCATCTATGAGGAAGATGAAGCCGGGAATGAGGTAAAACAGTGTTGAGACAACAACAGTTGAAAAGCCAAAGAAGTTTGAGACGTGAAGCGCAGTGTATGCAGACAGCCAAGCCGCGGTCTCCAGCGGAGCAGTGTGCGCGTGTTTTATACCCCACCAGTACACCCACGCGATCATAAGGAGATACGCCGTCAATCCCACCGCCCCCGTTGTTGCGAGGTAGTTGAGAAACTCGTTATGCGCTTTGTTGTACAAGAAGTCCCATTCGGAAACGTTGTTGTGTTCCATTGGGCGGTCTTTGTAGTAACTGTACGCAAAGGTTTCTACGCCCGAGCCAAATATAGGATATCGTTTCCAAACGGCGATCGCACCTTTCCACACAATTTTGCGAATCGCTCCAGACTCAGTTCCACCAACCTCAAGTTGTGTGCCACTTGGTTGTACTGGTGCTGAGGGTACCGCTGCAGGCACCGAATCCGAGGGAGCTTTTTCTTGTAACGATTTGAAAAGATTAGCAGCTGATGGTGTGTAGGGCGTTCCAAACATCAGCATGAGCAGCGCAACAATGCCGACAACAACTCCCAATGAAACGAGCCATTGTCTGAGCAAGCTTCCTGTTGGAAGCCCGCGTTTTCCCGCAAGTGCTACCACAACGAATACAACGCCACCTATAGCCAAGCCCAGAAGACCGGATCGGGATTGGGTAAAGAGAAGTGTTGACGTGAATAACGCCAGGAGTAGAGGAGTCCATATTTTTAAAAACAGTACCTTCTTTTTTTCAAATACTAAGAATACTCGAGATACGGCCAAAGGAATAAGCATAATAAGGTATGCTGCGAGCCAGTTGGGCTGGCCGAACGTCCCAAACACACGCGTTTTCACATCCTGAATCCAGCAAGTTGCGTCAAAGTTTCCTGTGATAAAAAAGCAGCTTGGTGAATGCCCAAAATGTTCCAAAAATGCGTATCCGGCGGATAACGCCCCTGCAAATAAAAACGTGTTCACTAATTGAAAAATATCCTTTTTGTTCAAATTATTTATAAAAGCGTAAAAAAGCAAAATATATGCTGAAATTGAGAGTAAACCGCCGTTAAATCGCGAGTAGTACCCAAAGACAGACGTGTGCGGGTGTATGGAAAATACCGTCGATATAAGCTGACTTACATAAAACAGTGCTATGGGAAGATCAAATGGTGTTCGTCGAAAGTAAAAACGATTATCAACAATCGTCCGAATAATCCACATTGCAACGATGAGCGACGTCAGCACATAGGTCAAAATAATTTTGTTGAATTCAAAGAGTTCATCGTTCGCCGTTAGGAAAAAAAGCGGGACGAATAGCACTAAAAGATGAAAGAAAAAAACGATTAGCTTCCGCATCGTGCTACCATAGTAACACACTATGTTTGGCGCACTTCAAAACTTTTTTTCTCAGGACGTCGGTATAGACCTTGGAACGGCAAACACAGTTGTGCATGTCCGCGGGAGAGGTGTTGTTATCCAGGAACCATCGGTCGTTGCACGGAATAAAATAACAGGAAGTGTTATCGCCATTGGTATTGAAGCGAAGAGGATGGTGGGAAAAACCCCAGGAGCGATCGAGACAATTCGGCCTCTGCGCGATGGGGTTATTGCAGATTTTGACGCGGCTGAGGCGATGTTAGATCACTACCTTCAACGCATACGGTCCAACAGAGATGGGTTTGGGTTTTCCAGACCGCGTGTTGTTATTGGCATTCCTTCTGGCGTAACGGAAGTGGAGCGAAGGGCTGTTCAGTCTGCTGCCATTTCTTCTGGCGCATGGCAGGCGTATTTGATTGAAGAACCTATGGCAGCCGCAATTGGAGCAGGTTTGAACGTTGAGGAGCCTGAAGGGCGCATGATCGTGGATATTGGCGGAGGAACGACAGAGATCGCGGTGATCTCGCTTGGTGGTATTGTGCTCAACACCTCACTGCGAGTAGCGGGCGATGAGTTTGATGAGGCGGTTGTGTCGTTTGCGCGTACACGACATGGACTTCTTATTGGAGAGGCAACAGCGGAGCAAACAAAAATTGCCATCGGGAGTGCCTATCCTTTTGAGGAGACGCTCAGTAAAAAACATGCAGCATATGCTGTCATTCGCGGGCGCGATGTTGAGTCCGGCCTTCCAAAGTCAGTCAAGGTTCAAAGTGTTGAGCTGCGTGAAGCATTATCACCAGTTGTGCAGCAGATCATCACTGCAATTCTGGAAACACTGGAAGAAACTCCACCGGAACTTGTTGCGGACATTATGAAGCAGGGTATTGCATTGGCTGGCGGCAGCTCGCAACTGCGAGGACTTGAGCGGAGAATCTCTGAAGAAACAACAATGCCGGTGTGGTCCGTGCATGAACCGCATTTAGCAGTGGTGCGAGGGTGTGCGATTGTGCTCGAAAAGCCGGCACTTCTGAAAAAGGCTACTGTATCTTGGAGATCGCGGTGAAATCACTTGTTATGTTTCTTTGTGCAGGAGCAGTCTTGTTTTTGGCTGATGTATCTGGGGTGTTGCAGACGGTTCGACCAAATCTCGAACGCGCCATTATTCCAATGCTCAAAAGCGCGGCCTCTGTACGCCAGACGGTACAAGCACCTTTCCAATGGCTATCATTTCGCCGCGACCTTGAAAACGACCTGCAAGTGTTGGAAAAAGATCGTGCGCGGTTGTTGTCAGAGAACGAACAATTACATACCCAGCTAGACCAATACAAAGACCTGCAAAAAGCGAAAGTGATAGATCCTCGCTTTGTACCCTCAACACTTATTCTTGCAAGCCAGCCAATTCTTCCTATCGGGGCGTATCAAGGA
>DATEVM010000108.1:0-9654 GCA_035281785.1 Patescibacteria group bacterium | reverse complement strand
CGAGGAGTAGCTCCCCTTGTTGGCCTAAGTCCCTCTTTACCACTTACAGCCTCTGTTTTTGCTGTAGTCATTGGAGAAACAGGTACTCTCTCTGGAGTAAATGCAGTTGCAATCTCTTCTGCAGTTCGAATATCTCCAATGCGGTCCTTACCAAACTTTGTTACCTTTTCAACAGCAGGAATAACATATTTGTTTGCTGCTGGAATGGACGCTCCAGCTGCACCACCAACCATGGTCCCAAGAGCAATTTTCCCAAGACCCTGTCCTCGTTGTGAGTATCCGCCGACAACCGCGCCGCCAACTCCGCCAAGAGCAGTTTGTCCAGCCAAAGATGCGGCGCCTGGAAGAATCTTTTGTATACCAGGGATTTGTGGGCCAAACCCTTCCACAACCTGTCCGCCCTTCCATCCCTTTTGCAGGTTCGCGTTGATCATGCCCAGGTACTTCTCGAACATATCCTTGGCGCCGATCCACTCCTTACTTAACTTCACGGCCTCCGGCATCAACATCAAAACGCCGATTGCAATCAAGCCGCGAATGGCGCCGATATTTCCAGTTCCATCTGCGTTAAACAAGGAAATCTGTGGTGCAAGGAATCCCGCCTCGGTGCCTGTACCTCCAGCTGATGGTCCGGACAAGATCATCGCAAAGAAAATCATGGTAATCACCACAGGGAATGGGGCGAGTGATGCCAACATATTCTTGATCCATTGCCAGAAGTCTGTCTTTCCTGTGAATGCGCCTGTGATGAGCTGGATTGGAGACAAAATGACACCAACAATAAACGTCACATAGCTCATAAGTAATTGGAAGAAGGTTTTAACAACCGCAAAGAAAATAGCGATAGCAAAGATGAGGTATGCAATAACGCTGGTACTTCCGCCAACTAACGTGTTAATTGCTCCCTGAACATCTGCGTTTGTTGAGAAGCTAAAGAAACCCGCAACGAGATCGCCTACAGCCTGCGCGGAGTTTCCGACAACGCTTGCGCCGTCTGCGCCGGGTCCTGTTCCGCCAAAGATCATCTGAATGCCGTTAAAGAAAATGTTATTGCTGAGCGCAATGTTTTGTGGAGAGATCTGACATGTTTCCGCTGCTGCACCTGGACACACAGACCGATATGTATCCTGAAGCAATCCTTGCGCTTGCAGCAACCCGATGATGATGTATATAGAAAGGTACATGAGGTCGATCATAAATCCGGCGATTGCGTACGAAAAGGTAATCATAAGCAGGGTGATAATAAGGTTGGGGATGGCACTGGTAATGGTAACAACCGTTTGCCCGCCCAGTTTTTGTCTGAACATGATCATAAAACCGATGATGACGAATGCGATGACGTAAAACACATACGCAAGATCGCGAAATGCTTTCCAGATTGGCAGAACCGGGTCAAGTGCGCGGAAACCTATTCCCTGCGCGTATGCTTGTGGAATAATCGGCGAGTGTTGAAGGATATCCGCAAGCCATACTTGCGTGCTGGCGGGTGGATTGGAGATCATGGCAGCCATGACATTTCCAATCTGGGGGACAGCGCCTGTTACATTACCGCTTTCTTTGCTACCCAAAATACCAGTACCTGCTCCGGATAACACCTCAAAGAACGAACCCTGCATAAAAGTAACACGACACGTTACGCCATTACCTGCGCAGTCGGATACTTCTTTCTCTGTTTCCTGCTGACCTTTGATCACGGGCCTAACAAGACTACGCTCTCGTAATTGAGCGTATGCTTGACGGGGAAGAAGGAGAAAAGAAAGAGACAATAACAACACAGCAACAACAGAAAAAATAACACTGAATATAGATAAACCACGCAGCTTCATCTTGCCGTATTGTACATGTTGAGGCCTGATTATCGCAAGATGTGAACGATGCCCGTTCTAGCTAGAACGGGCATAGTCTGTGATACAATGTCATTTGATGCTTTCTCGAGTATTTCGCCTTCTCACCATCGTTTTTTTACCTATTGGACTCTCCGTTCTTGCGCTTATTTTCTTTTCTCTTCATCCGGCAATAGTAAAAGCAGCTGCAAACAACATTGGGACACACCTTGCACAGTTTGATGACAACGCACAAGTTGGCGTTCTTAACATGATCAAAAGCAAGGTTGGTTCGCCGAATGGGTATCCGGTTACACTCATGGTCGATATAACATGGGCTGGCGCTGACGATGGACGTATTGCAAAGATCGCGGCAGTTGCAGAGGGGTTTAGCGTCGCAGTTCGTATTACTGGTTTTCAGGCAACGACATCACAAGATGATGTAAAGGCGCTTGCACAAAAACTCAACAGCGTTACATGGAACACCTCCGGAAAGCCTGCGGTGGTTCTTGGAAATGAGTTAGACAACGTCGATCCCAACAGAGAGTGGGGAGGTGCTACTCCATCAACACAGGCTGATGCCGGAAAAATATACGCAATTTTGCATCAAGCGTTTCGTGCAGCATTAGACTCGAACAAGTACGATCTCGCTGCATCGCCTCCCGGTACTCCAGACTGGAAAAAGTTTACCAATGCCGCTCGTGTCGGAAGTTACTCTGCATATGGCGCTGCAAATAACTCTGTGTTTGCGCTGAACATCTATGGAGATGCTTCCTATTTGGGAGAAGGAGGAGCTGAGGGTGCTCGTTCTGCAGTGGGCGGTTCGTCATCCCGGACAATCTATACAGAATACGGTCCGCAAAATCCGAAGGCGCCAATAAAAGACTACCTTTCATATGTAGAAGCAAATGCGCCGCCATCTGGTGTAGAGTTTGCCAACGTTCTTCTTCCGGACTGTAATGGTGAGGCAAACTTTGGAAAGTACTTTTGGGTGCGTGGCAAGGTATTTGATATTTTTGGGAGCCCAATTGACCCTGAGACGTGCAAAAAGACCGGTGAGGGGAGTCAATTTTTTGACGAGTCTTCTCAAATTGACCCAGAAGTACAAGGTGCGTATGTCTATAAAGGTATTTTGGATGATGTTAAGAAAAACGGCGGGGGTGATCGCGGGATTGTTGCAGGTTTAAGCAGGGCAGCGCGATACATCATGACATGTGCTCCGCAGTTTTGGATCGGCGCACAGGTCGATGACCAAACCAAACCTTTTTATCTTGATGACAAAATGAAACAGTACTATTCCGATGCGGCTGACGACTTTATGCTCACGCTTGCGGAGTACTGCGAGGGTCCTGCAGTGAATACATCATCGGGTCTTAACACGAATGAACCGAACTGTATGTTTGATCCAATCAAGGCGAACTTTTGGGTGATGAACTCGCAACTTGAAGTTCCGTTGTATCGACGAGTGAAGGTTGCATCTGACGGCGCAAAAATCTACGACAGCAACCGTGCGGAAAGTTTTGACTCGTTTTTTGGTGTAAACACAAAGTATGGACGCATTACCGGCGATCCCATATTCCAGTCCCCAAATCGCAAGGTGTTATCTGAAGATGCATATTGTGCTCAAACGGTGAACTATTTAAAAGCGATCGATGTGCTGTGTAAAGAACAGCAGGCGGACGCGGTTTCTAAAGAAGGCGGAGAAGCAAAGCCTCTTGGATCGACGGGGATTGATGGGCGATGCGCGTTAAATAACGTCTTTAAGGATAGAGATGGAGTTGAACATGACTATATTGAAGTATTGAAAAGCGCAAAAGGGTACTCAACCTCTAAAACGGGCGAGCTTGATCCAGTGAGCTATTGTTCCATTCCTAAAGCTGATCGTGATAAAACAATAGACTCCCTGCTTTCAGAGGTTCAACCTCTTACGAAGAATGCGTTTAAGATTGGGTATCTTGTGTACTACAACACCGGTAGATACAAGAGAAACGAGAATAAAAGTTTGGAAGAACAGATAGAAGATGATGGCACATCTCCTGCGTTTAATAAGCAATCCCGCCAGTTCCATCCTATTTATCGGTGGTTTAACGAATACTATGGCGACATCACATTCGACATTATTCCGTTCTTAGTTCCTGCAAACGTCTTTTCGAGTCCTAAGGACGAAGAGATTCTTGTCAATCCATATGCCTCAGACTCCTATAAAGAAAAGATGGATGCATCGTTCTCGAGTCCCTACCTTGAGGTGTTTGGTGCATACATGCCGAAGGGGCGGATAGAGCAGATTTACTCACAAGAGGCAGACAGAAAGTCTGCGATTGGGTCGGCACAAGACTTTGGCATGACATACACAGGAAAGGTAAAGCCGGGCGTAAATATGTGGAACGGATTGAATATAGATGAAGGGAATATAAAACGATTTATTGACTGCCCGTACTGTGACCCAAGCTTTCCAACTCCGTCTGGTGTAAAGATGCGCGATCGTGATTATTATGCCGATTTTGCATCTGTTATTTGGCACCGCATCAATGCCGGCATTTATGCGAAGGAATTTACCGAGAAGCTACAGGCAGCGAGCGGATTCTCTTTCTCAACAGAAAATCCTCAGGGAAGTCAGCAAGATGGCGATTCGTTGGTTGCAACACCATCCGATGAATGGTCGACCTGTAACATTTTTCCAGAAGTTGTTCGCGGAGAAACCGCTACCGCACTAACTTCAAGCGGAAGTCATCCGTTGTGGGGGAAGGTAAAGGATGGATTGGCGAGACTAGAAGCGATTGTTCGTGCGCCGCAGGGAAAAAGAGAAGACAAATACAACTACTTTGTCCGCGGATTTTTACTATTGCCAGAAGAGTACGGCACGCTCATGACGACAGAGAAGGACTTTTTGTCCATGTTTTTGTCGAGAAGTGAGCAGGAAAAACTGTTTGTAGATGAGCAGCAGCGTAACGACTTTGGAAAGTTTGCTGGGATTTCCGGTCTGTCTCCAACAGACCCTAATTACGACAGTGAGGTTCCGAAGTACAACCGCTTTTTACGATTAAATGGACAGGTTATTCAGTTGGAAGATTTAACTCTGGGAACTTCCGGTCTTCACGGAAAGGAAGGCGATCCATCTTGGTACTACACAGAATCAAAGGCAGACTACGAAGCCGCGATGAAAAAATACTTCGATGAGTGCGCAGAAAGCGGGACCCTTGATTGCGCACCTTTCCGTGATCGAAAGTCTATGACTATTACTGCGAAGTTTAACTCATGGAATAAAGGTGCAAACGAAAATCTTGCCGACTTCCGTCCACTTTTACCCGGAGGCTGGCTTGCTCGGGGTATCTTTGAGGTTATGGCACACTTCTTAGCTGCGCCCGGAACGCAAAACTATCAGGCGGCGTATTGCGGACTGGAAGACTATTTAATAGGCGGCTCATGTGCGGCGGCTGGCGGTCAGAAGCTTTCGTTAACATCTGGGGGCATCGGAGCAGTGAACCTGGGTATCACATGTATGAATGTGTGGGTTGATGCTGCAACAGCTCAGCAGCATGCCGATGATCTTCTGGCAAGATTGCCAACACAAACAGATATGTGGGACCGATATTACGAGGGTTATCTTGATGAAAATCCTATTCGACAATGCAAAAACGCAGCTGACAATCCCGACCCAAGCGAATATGGTAGTGTGGCGAAACAATTAATATTTGAGACATTACCGGAATGTGGTGGCAAACCATGCTATCAGTTTATTATCGAGCAGGCGCTTTCCAAAACAACATCTGACGGAAAGGTAGTGGATCCGTACATCGCTCTCTCCATTGCGTTTAATGAGAACGGCGGACTCAAAACCGCTAGAATTGACCGTATGAGTCAGCACTTTGGTGTGGTAACTCCCCGCATAGGACGAAAGAAGGAATGTCCGGAGGATAACGAATATATAGGAACAATTCCTGAAAAGCTCGACATCATGCTAAACACACTTCTTGGGGACTATAAAGGTGCTGAAACACTGGGGAAGGATGGGGTTGCTGCGCTGGAGGAATACAAACTTGGCTCTAATGCGAAACCAGAAATTGATCAGACATACAGCCAGACGATGATTCAGAAAACTGAGTTGTTGAGCGGGAGCAGTGATTACTCACCACAGTGCGGAATATAGCACGTACAGCTCAATATCGGCTGAAAACTTGATCAACAGAGTCTAGAAACTTATTTACCAATATTCCCAACATCAAGTGTAAAGTTTTGAATCGTTTTAACACCGGTAAACGAAGAAATAAAGTTGAGCACGATAAAGCCGGTTAATGCAACCGCAA
This sequence comes from Patescibacteria group bacterium, assembly GCA_035281785.1. GTDB lineage: Bacteria > Patescibacteriota > Microgenomatia > UBA1400 > UBA12028 > DATEVM01. Next base: position 3,527 of record DATEVM010000108.1, on the reverse strand, counting down.
TACCAATAATTGCAAAGGTGATCGTTTTTTGTCCGGCTTCAGTGCCCTTAGGGTTTCCGCCAGAGGTGAGATACATGAATGCACCTGCAATCAACATGATGAACGCTGCAAGACCAATCATTGTTGTGCCGATGTTCAGAACGCGAACTACTAAACATTCAATACCTTGAAGCGTCGCAACCGTTGGATTTTTCTCATCGATGCACGCGCCCGACCAGCCTGTATCTTGTGCGAAGGCGGGGGATGCAAACGAGAGGATTGGGAGAAGTAAAACGAGAACAACGAGGAGCGAGGTAAAAAGGCGTTTCATATCAAGATTGTATCATACGAAATGGGAAGTCCCGTTCTTCCCTTTTCCGCGTCCAAAAAGCCCCGGTTTCCCGGGGCTTTCCATTTCAAAATTCAAGTTTGTACGTTTTAGTACGCTTTTGGAAGATTGCTTCCAAGGTTGAACACGTCGATGCCGAAGAAGTAAGCAACAACCTGCATCAGTGCGTATGATGCGGCAACGATTGCGAGACCGACTAATGCGGCTGTAATTTTGTTGCGCGCAGCTTCCGTTTTTCCTTTATCTCCACCCGATGTGATCCACTCTACACCGCCGAGTACGAGGTATGCGAATACCAAGATAGCAGACACGAGTAATGCCACGTTCAGGACGCGGGTAAATAAAAGACCGATATCAGTAATTTTAAATCCCTCATTTTGAGGTTGAATTGTGATATTTGGTCTTGATTGCGCAAGTAGTGCAAACATGTTCCTCCTTGTAACCTTACTCCTGTATTGTAACGACTCTCCCTCTCAAGCGCAAGCGCTTTTTTAAACCTTCAGTTTTCGATACGAAAGCAGGAATCGGGGGCAAGCTCCCTTTTTCGATACGAAAGCTTGGATCAGGGGAAATCCTCCTTACAAAATCGTGATTCCGAGCCCAAAAAAGTAATTGATGATGCGGAAAATCGCGAACGCGGATGCGGTGATGCCAAGACCGATAAGTCCCTGCGTAATCATTTGGCGAGCGGCATCAAGTTTCCCTTTATCACCCTGTGCCATAATCCATTGGAACCCACCGTAGACCATATATGTAAACGTTGCGACTGCAGAAGCCAGAAGTGCTACTCCTGCAAATCGTCCCACTAAAACACCAAGATCAAACTGTACATTTGACCCGAGGTTTGATCGAATATCAACGCGTTGTGCAAGAAGTGTAAGCATAGATTCCTTTTATAAGCACTTGTCTTTTTGCCAATGGTTGTAGGGAATGCTTGCTGTTGGACCAGAGCAGAGCATCTGAACGGAGTTGCCAGCACCGCATCCATATTCGCCGCTTGAATCCAGGTAGGGGCTTGTTTGCCCGGCGGAACAAATTTCGCTCGACCCACTGCCGCTACCGCTGCCAGCTCCACCACCCCCTCCACCCGGACTTATCCTACTAAAGTCCGGAGCAAGTAAATCAATGCCAAGTGCTTTGCCAAAGAAGGTGCTGATTGCCGCAACCGAAAATAGTACTGCCAATCCTAATAGTCCCTGCGTAATGCGCTCTTTTGCTTGTTCCACTTTTCCCTTGTCGCCTCCGGCCATGATCCAGGTGAATCCGCCCATAACCATGTATGCAACCACCGCAAGTCCGCCAAGTATAAGTGCGGTTTGCCAAAGAATCCCTATATATTTTCCCAGTCCAGCACCAGCTGATCCAGCAGACGCAGCGCTTTGAAGACTTCCTGGGAGTGCCGGATTTTTGATCTGTGCAAGCAATGTCGCAATCATGCTACTTTCCTCCCCAAAGACTGCCTAGTGCCGCAGCTGGATTCAAGATGTTAAGACCAAGCACGCTGCTTACAATACCAATGATGAACTGTGACAGAACGACAATAATCAGACCGATAGCGGCATTTGTCATTTGAGTTCGGGCCCCCTCAACTTTTCCTTTATCTCCGCCTGACGAAAGCCACGCCAATCCGCCAAACACAAAGTACATCAGAAACATGAGTCCACCAATAATGGTGAAGAAACCGAGGAATACAGACAGAAATGATTCGAGCGGAGTTGCTCCGGCTGTAGCCCCTGTACCCGCTACGGGTTGGAATGCTCCTGGAGCTTTCAGTGTTCCTTCGAGTGGGTTTTGTGCAAGAAGTGTCATCATATATTTCCTTACATTACTTTTTGGCCACCGCCGCCCCCACCGCCTCCGCCACCCGGTTGCGTTGTGGACGGTCCAGTTATCTTCGGCGTCAAAAAGTATGTTGAGTCCTTAAACAATAAAAACCCAACTATCGCCATAATAGCAGGTGCGAGGATCATAAGGACAATACCCCAAAGGCTTGATGTGAGTTTTCCCATTACTTTTTCATGAGCCTTTGCATCGCCTCCAGAGGTAAGGTATGTATACCCGGCCATAACGACGTTGAATAACGCAATAAGTCCGCCAACAATAACGGCCAATTGAATCATGTTCGAGATAAAGGTAACTAGGCCACCGCTCGTTCCATATACAGCTAATGCTTTTGGCGCTTCAATCTTGCCAAAAAATTCTGTCTGCGCGAGAAGTGCCAGCATATTAAAATCCTCCCGAAAGAATTGGTTGTCCTGTTGCTCTTTCGATAATTTGAATAACCCAATATGCCAAAAATATGACAAGAAATCCTGCGACAGCGGTTTTAACTGTTTGCATGCCTTTTTCTGTTCCTTTTGGATCCCCTCCGGAAGTGACGACCATAATGCCGCCACCTACGAGTAGTGCAAAAAAGATAAGTCCGGCAAAAAGATACATGTTTGGGATGATGAGTTTATTAAAAAAATCTGCGGGAGTCGCAAAGACATCAGAGACCCTTGTGTTCGTAATGGGGTTCAGTTTGTACGCATCTTTTAAACTTTGTTGCGCGAGAAGCATTCCAATCATGATGTAGCCATTGTATCACAAGAGCATGAGGTAGATGGGCAATATATCGCAGCGCATTTGGGTTAAAGAGTGGGGGTTGGAGATAGGGTCGGGGATGGAGATGGTGACACAGAGGGAACAGCGCCGATTGTTGAAACAGGAACCGGTGATGGTACGAGAAGAGTAGTCCTTGTACCTCCGCCGGATTCTTCCTGCGTGATTTCTTTTACCGGTGTAAATGCTGAAAGTTCATCTGGTTGATAATATCGTCTATTTTGCAACTCCTGTAATGTTTTCGCGTCGAGAACGGGGCTAAGGGGTTGTAGTTGCTTTTGCACATTAGGAGGGAGGTTCACTTTTCGCAAAGAAAAGTACACGCTGATCCCAATCCACATGATGATCACCGCAAGAGAAATCACGAACATTGTAAGGATAATTTTTCGACGAATAAGGACTCGAAGTGTGGATTGTTCACCAGCTTGGTTCATCTCTGTCCTCCCTGTCGAACAGTCTGTGGTGGAGTTCCGTAGTATGCAATACGAAGGTTGACTGTTGTTAACAGGACGTTACTTTTTGCAATTTCATCTCGTTTTGCGTTCAACACAATAGAATCAACCGTCACAAACCGATCGATGGTGAGTAAATCGTTTAG
>DATEVM010000107.1:0-2726 GCA_035281785.1 Patescibacteria group bacterium | reverse complement strand
AAACTGGGAATTGGTGAGCGCATCAAGATGAGTAAGGGTGAAGAGGCCTCAAAAGGCAGAGAAAACGAAGCAATCCTCGCCGATACGATGGAGGCCTATTTAGGAGCGCTGTACTTGGACCAGGGATATGAGGCAGTCGAGCACTTGTTACTAGAACATCTTTTCCCGCTTTTTGATGAAATTAAAACCCTCAACCTTCAGAAGGACAGTAAAAGCAAACTGCAAGAGTACGTACAGCGAAAGTATAAAAGGCTTCCTGTCTACAAAATAATCGAGTCTTCCGGCCCCGATCACGACCGCATATTTACCGTTGCCGTGTTTATTGAGGACAAAGAAAGGGCAAGAGCAACGGGAAAAAGCAAACAGGACGCGCAACAAGAAGCCGCTGGAAAGGCGCTTGAGGTCCTCGGGCAAGTGTGATAAACTGCGGGCTCGAGAGGTTTCCCCAAGTCTCCTCGCGAGTAGCGCTTAATACGTGCTCGTTTTGCGGATTGATGAAACCAAATATACATTAGGAGAAATAAGGATCTATGGTTCGTATTCGTTTAACCAGAACAGGGAAGTCACATCAGCCGTCCTACCGTATTGTGGTAACAGAACAGCTTTCAAAGCGTGATGGTCAGTACATTGCCAAGCTTGGGCACTACCTTCCAACCACAAACCCAAAAACGATTGTACTTGATAAGGTTGCCTACGACGCATGGATAAAGAAAGGCGCACAGCCAACAACAACTGTTGCAAGTATCGTCAAAAAGTATGAAAAATCTGCTTGAGTTTATCCTCATTCACATTGTGAGTTTTCCCGATGACGTTCGCGTTGACGAATTTGAGGGAGAAGGTGAGACAGTCTACACAATTTTTGTGAACTCTGAAGACCTTGGTCGAGTTATCGGCCGCCGAGGCAACATCATACAATCGATTCGCTCTATCGCCAAAGTACGCGCAATGAAAGAACAAAAGCGCATTCGCGTGATTATTGATGAGGGTGAAAAAAAAGACGCTGAAGAGTCGACAGAAGAAGCTCCAGTACAAGAATAGTTTTTCAATCTACAAAACTCATGACACTAAAACGCAAACGGATTTACTCTACCTGAGGAAGTTGCTTCTATACTTGATTGATCTTCAACATAGACCCTATAATTCTGCAACGTCTGCGTGTACGCATTTTCATCATTCGACAACTTCGGCAATGGTTTATCTCCGGTAACAACCCCTCGCAAACTGATAAGCGGCGCATAAAATGCGGTGAGCTTGAGCGACGCCTCGTATACGCCTTCTTGTATCTGAAATTTCGGCGACAGCGAGACGGTATCGGTTTCTATAACGGGGGCCATACGCGTCATCGCCTCAAAATATGAGTTCAGCCGATCGGTTGTTCCAAGTATTTTCATCTCCAGTTCCATCTTAGAAAGACTTTCTTCCGGTTGGGCTCCGCCACGAGCAGAGGCAACTTGTTGATCTGACTGTGGTTGCGCCGATTCCGACGCCACCAATCCTATGCTCCATTCCAAGCCGCTGAATATAACTCCCTGCTCATTTGCAAGGCTTTTGAGGGCGTGGAGAAGGGGTAAAAACGGCTTCGATGACGGAAGAATAGTATTGATGCGATCATTTTGTTGTTGAAATCCTTCCAGGTCAAATGCGTCTAAAAACTGCAGCTTATTTCGCAGTTGTTCTAATGTTTTTTGTTCTGTGCTATACCGACCCTGGATATATTGAATCTCCTGAAACTGCGGAATGATTACTGAAAATAAAAGAATGATCATTGCGATCCAACTTATGACCGCAATCAACAAGTATCGCCGAGAACGCACAAATTGCCGCAATGACATTTCCGGCATGGAGATTGCGGGTGCGGTTGGTGCGATCGTTTGTTTAGGTTTATTTGGTTGGAATCCATCAGGCATAGTTATTTTCCTCCAACCTTTGTTGTTGTACCGAGCGCGTCATATGCCAACGAACCAGAAACTGTGTATGTTGCATCTGATTTTCTGTTGATGTTTTCAACCTGAAGATTGAACACAACATCGCCAGTGATTCGTTCGCGAAAAACGCGCAACAACGCTAGCATGCGAAACACGTCTGGCGACTCAACCTGAAAGGTGATTTTTGACTGTTTTGTGTCGAGTTGAACCTGTTGAATTACATCTTCTTGGGGAATAAGTTCGTAAAAGAATTTTACAGCCTGACGTTTGGCCTCTCGCTGCTTATCAAGGTTATACATGAGCTGCATTTTCCGCGCAAATAACACGTACTCTTTTTCAAGCGACGCAAACGTTAAGATACGCGTCTTCGCTGCATCCGCTTCGGTAGAAACTGCATTCCGCTGCACCGTAAAATAAATGCGCGTAGCGATAATGCCAACCACAACCACAAGAAAACCGGACAGCGCAATGACAGTGAGGCGGGCAATTTTTTTATCACGCGTCGTTTGCGTTTCAACTTCCCGCCGTTGTTGCCGTAAAAAATTAATCTGTGCCGCTGATGGAGTAGGCGTCATGCCTCGCCCCCCATTGCCAAACCAACAGCAACACTATATGCGGGCATATCCAAACCGGAAATTTCCACACCTTTTTCTGCATTCATCGTTGAGATAGGGGAGAAGAATGTGATCTCGAGCGGAAGTGTTTCTGCAATCGTTGGAACTACGTTTGGAAGTGCTGCACTTCCACCGGAAAGATAAATACGATTCACTTGTGCTCCCTGATGCGAACCAGAAAAATACT
>DATEVM010000106.1:0-3913 GCA_035281785.1 Patescibacteria group bacterium | reverse complement strand
TACAGATCACAACGAAGATATTCGTAGTGATCTCTTGTCGTATACAAGAAAATCTACAAAACTGTCATGGCATATATTTGAAAGAATAGAAACGCTTATGCATCAAAGACATTCACGAAAGCCTTAAATGTTTTAATATTTTCTCCGCCGCTTTCCCCTCTCCAAACGGATTTTTCCATAACCTCGATGAACTCATCATTGTTTTAACTGCAAACACAATATCTTTTTCCGTAGTCCCCGCAACGATATTCGCCCCAACATCTACGGTCTCGGGTCTTTCGGTATTATTTCGCAGTGTCACACACGGCACATGCAAGATACATGCTTCCTCTTGCACACCACCTGAGTCCGTTAAAATAAGGCTCGCATATTTCTCCATCACAAGCATTTCAAGGTACTGAACGGGTTCTATAAGAACAATGCATGTCGAGTCAGTGACTATTTGGAATCTCTCTAGAGCAGCTTTAGTTCTTGGATGAGCGGGAAAGTAGACTTTTCTTTGTAATGTTTGCGATACTTTTTGTATTATATTGATAAGGTTTTGCAATACACGCTTGTCATCTACATTTGCTGGTCGATGTAATGTGAGAAGTACATATTGCTCTTTAGAGTAGTGTGTGTATCTTTTATCTTTACTTGCGCGATCAATATTTTGTTGAACAGCATCAACAATCGTGTTTCCCGTAATGGTTATTTTGTCGTTATTAATACCCTCTCCTAAAAGAATGTTCCTTTGCTTTTCGGTTGGGCAAAACAAATAATCAGATACATGATCCACAACAACCCTGTTTAATTCTTCCGGCATTGTGCGGTCGTAGCTACGAAGTCCCGCCTCCACATGCCCTACTTTGATCTGTAGTTTTGCCGCTGCCAATCCCCCAGCTAATACCGTGTTTGTATCACCTTGTATCAGTACAATGTCCGGTTTTTCTTTTAACAAAATTTCTTCAATGCCTTCCAGCATCTTCCCCACCATCTTTCCATGAAGTGACTCTCGAACACCTAAATTGTATTTCGGTCTGGGAAGGCCGAGTTCATCAAAAAAAAGGCTGTCCATGTCTGGTGAATAGTGCTGGTTTGTATGCAGAACAAAAAACGGAATAGCGAGGCGTTGGCATTCACGCACAACCGGAGATAGCTTAATAATTTCCGGGCGAGTTCCTAAGATAAAACAGATCTTCTTCACAGTACTCTTTTCTCATTTCTTAAATGGTGCGGAATCCATATCGTATTCCATTTTTGCTCAAAATATGCCTTATTCCTCTCGAATAAACGCGTGTATTCCGCCTTACGAATTTCATCGAGTGACTTACTGCCCTCGTGATGAATAAACACATCTTCCGCACCGATAAGTCGGTATCCTTGGCGCTTCACTCGTACACAATAGTCATCATCCTCAAAAAGCGCTTGGCCATATTGCTCATCTAATCCTCCTACTTTTTTGTATACATGTTTTGGAAGCAACCAACAAAATGCCGCGAGCACCTTCCATTCGTTCTCCATACCCCAGTGACTTGCCGTATACCACAGGGCAGCTTCTTCCATTCCTATGAGCGTGTTTTTGTTATACGGAAGTGCTATAAGCATTTCATTTCCCGTATTATTTGTTACCGGCCCCACCAGACCGGCGTTGTCTTTTTGCGAATGAAACACCAACCTCTCAATCCATCCTGGAGTTACCACGGTGTCGTTATTCAGTAATATAAAATGTGTTCCCCGAGCTACTTTCATTCCAATATTGTTTCCTTTTGCAAATCCTTCATTTTTCTTATTTGGCACAAAATGTAAATCATATTTCTTGCAATATGTCTCTATTTTTTCACGTTCGTTTTTTTCTGAAGCATTGTCGACAATAATCAGTTCTTTTGATGGGTAGAAAGAGCGTAATCGAATGCTATCTAAACATCGAATTGTCATGTCGGCATGGTTGTACGAAAGCACAATAATGCTCACTGGCGGAAACATAAGTTTCTGAATGAGCTCCTCTAATACTTGTCCCCTCATCTCCCAAGTATTTTTCTCTGCAACCCTCATGCGGTTTTTAGCTAACTCATTATGTTCGTATGCTGCCTTCTTTAGGTAGAAAAGATATTCCTTGTGGGAGCGAGCGAGCGAGCAAACTGTTTTATACGGAACAAGCTCGGGAAGAGCAGTTGTTACAATCGGTTTTCCCGACGCAGCATATTCAAAAAACTTTACTGGGTGCGTCGCCTTGATAAGATCGGAAAGTAAGAAAGGAATCGTACACACCGTAAATGCTTTCAGGTATGCAGGCAATATTTCATATGGTTTTTCCCCAAGAAGATATATATTCTTTGATCTCTTTGCGAGCTCTTCCAGCTCTTTATTCATGACCCTACCAATAAATACAAACGAATACTTCGGGAATGTTTTTGATGCTTTTTCTACAAGTTCAACATCTAGCCAGTCGGCTATTGCTCCGTAATACCCTATGATTGGTTTTGTAATAGCAGCAATATCTTCGGGTACAGTAAGTGATTCGATTCGATCCTTACGAAAATGCTCATACTCACCGGCATTCGGAAGCATGACAATGGCATGCGCCTTTTTCTTTTCGACACTCCTTTTTAGATAATCGGAGCTAACTAGGACCGCAGAACTTTGGCAAACAATCTTCTCTTCTATTCGAAAAAGTTCTACGTCGTTGTCTTGAAAACCTGCGTGCTCATCCATACAGTCGTAGATCACCCGCATGCCCATTTTTTCCATGAGATATCCCCAAAATGGGTGGTCAATTTTTGCAACTGGGTTCACAATATTTGCTTTATGTATGAGTCGTCGCAACGACCGAAAGAGTATCTCAACTTCTGCTTCAGTCGGTTTATCGGAATAGATAAAAAGATTCCTTGCGCAAGAAAGCTTCACAATGTAGAGATTATTTTCCTGTTTTTTTACCTGGATGGGGGCAAATGGCCAGTCCGAGCCCGGCACAGAAATAAACTCGTTTTCAATATAAAAGACACGATGCCCCCTCTTAACCAACTGCAGTGCGAGATGTTGCGGTCGTTGCGTTCTATACCCATACGCTGTAATGCCAAAAATGAAAACGTCACAAACTTTTGGACTTCTTGTTTGTGACCAGTCATCCCACTCCCTCAGAATCTCAACAGCAATTCCATCAGATAAAAATGGAAGCAACATCTCAATACTACGCCTCACACCGCGACGCAAATGGTAGGGAAATAGTGCCTTTATGACGGTTATGGGGAATTGTGTAACGGTTTTTTTTGAACGACTTGTAATAGCAAGAAGCTTTCGTAACACCTTATAGTAAAGAGAATGTTCTATCCCGTTTTTGACCGCTTGAAGGAGCGTGATTTCTTTATTCATTCGCAGATTCAGACGTTTATATCGTTCTATTTCGGAATAAATGTCCCCTGTAACGAACTCAACATAATCGTGTCGACGTAAATCCGGAAGTTGATTCCGCTCTTTTCCAAAATACTCCATAAGTGTGTTGTATAGCTGCCAGACGTAAAAACTTGATGATTTTTTTATATCCAAAACCTCTGCATACAAGAGCATGAGATCCTGTTTCTTCTCATGTACTTCCCGCATGAGTTTAAAATATGTACGAAGAACAGTTTTAGGAACGCTGTTTGCCGGGTGTATTTTCATAAACGTTGACTGCCCTTCCATTTTCGATGTGAACAATTCGCGTACACACGCTTCTGACCAGTTTCATATCGTGAGACACTAGCAATAAAGTTCCCCCTGAACGGAGATAGTCCCTGATTCTATTGAGACATTTCTTTTGAAATTCTACGTCTCCTACTGCAAGGATTTCATCAACCAGAAGGATTTCCGGATCGACATGCACCGCAACGGCAAAAGCCAACCGAAGATACATACCACTCGAGTAGTGTTTTACGGGTTGATCAATAAATTCCCA
>DATEVM010000105.1:0-4456 GCA_035281785.1 Patescibacteria group bacterium | reverse complement strand
ACCCATCTGACTTTTGCACCTAAATCGATTAACAGTAGCGCAAAATTCGCACACTCATACGTCATAACACCCGCGCCTAAAATACGCATACCAGTGAGAGGTTTTATTGAGCCGTATTTTTTCCTGAGCGAGCTCATTCCCTTCATTTGGAGTAAAGCCTCATCACAATACAACTTCCCACTATCAGCCAGGCTAATATCTTTGATCCAGTAATCTTTATCTTTGTGCATAAACCGCATTTTATCCGACTCACGAAAAATAAACTAGACCCGTTGGAAATATAGAAAACTGTATTAAAAAGCCGTGGCGTCAGTGTTGTTTTGCAAAATACCTTGATCAAACTGATTAAGGTCTGACGTATCTAGCTCAGACAATGTTGCAGAAAGTTCTGTTGCATTGTTAATAGGTCGCACGATCTCACTACTACTTTGAGGCTGTTGAACAACCTGTTGCCTTTGAGTCAAGACATATATTCCCAAAAAAACCAATGAAACGCATATCACCATAAAAAGCGTTTCAGATTCTCGTATCCTCATATTTACCGCTCCCTCTTTCCCGTAGTACTATTTGTTGAAGGACTGGGCGTTAGGCTCGGCGTTGCCTTACTCTCTTCGCCCACAATAGCATGTATGGCAACAATGAGTTTTCGTATCGCGGTTCTGTAAAGTCCCAACGCCGACTTCACGACTCTCATATCGTTGTTGAACTGCACAATGAGTCTTTTAGGATTATCCGCAGTACAACTAAATGCCAATATATCTGATTGCGCGTTTAATATCGCCTGCTGAACCCCATCTTTTTTCGATTGAATATCAGCAAGCAACGCATCATGATTCGCAACAGATTTTCCGCTCGAAAGTACTTTAGAAACATAATAATCTTCAACGCGAGTTGTGATTGAACCAAAAGCGCGTTCCATCGTCGTGGCGAGCTGTACAAGGTGTTCAGAGCGCGTCTTAATAGTCGTCTCTCTCACTTGACAGGACTGTATGTTCCCATCTTTCAAGCGAGCCGCATCCGGTACCGGGACCGGCGTTTTCCTTGATCCGTTGTCTGTGTCAGCCGCAAAAACGGCACCAGAAAACACAGTTGTAAAAAGAACCAGTGTGACAAAAAATCGACTTACAAGTTTCATTCGTCTATCTTAAGCGTAGAAAAATCACCACATGCTGTCAATGAGTGGAATTTCCCGATGGTTCGCACTGATTTATATTAGTCTGAAAAATCTCCTGAGGGCTACTTGATAAGCTCGTACCCATCTGTAGTGTCCTGAACAATCCATCCCTGCTTTTCAATTAACAATCTAAGCTCATCCGCTTTTGCAAAATCATGCTCCATTCTCGCCTCATGGCGCTGACGCGCTAGCAACTGGATGTCATCCGGCACAACGACAAGCTCTTTATTCGCAGTTATGTCCGCCTGCCTTACTAAATCTAAACCCAGCACCTCGTCAAACTCGCGAAGAAGCTCATATTTATCCCCAGACGGAATGCTGCTTTTCGTTACTTCCCACCATACCGCAAGCGCCTCTGGCGTATGAAGATCTTCCGCAATTGCGGAAAAAAAGCGTTTTCTATAGTCGTCGATTTTTTGAAGTTTTTCTTCTGACAACTCTGTTCTTCCCCCGTCAGTACTGAATCGATGCACCATCTGGAGCAATCGTTCCCAAGCAACTTGCGACGCTTTTAGATTCTCCCAGGTGAAATTCAACTCATCTCGATAATGCGCCCCCAAATACAGCAATCGCAGTGCCATTGGCGAATATCCCTGATGAACAACGTCGTCTATTGTAAAAAAGTTGTTTAATGACTTGCTCATCTTCTCGCCATCAACCCGAAGAAAGTTATGGTGAACCCAATACGTTACGAATGGTTTTTTTCCGGTCGCAGCTTCCGATTGCGCAATCTCGTTCGTATGATGCACAGGAACATGGTCGATGCCGCCTGTGTGTATATCAAACTGGTCACCTAGATACTTCATGCTCATTGCGGAACACTCTATATGCCACCCAGGAAAACCCCTACCCCACGGCGAGTCCCACTCCATTTGACGGTGCTCATTTTTAGGAGAAAATTTCCACAACGCGAAGTCTGTTGCATGCTTTTTGCCAGCTACCATCTCAACGCGGGCACCCGCCTTCAACGCATCAACATCTAATCGTGCGAGCACGCCATAGTCGGAAAACTTGGATGTATCAAAATATACACCATCATCAGTGGCATAGGTAAATCCTCCAAGTTCCAACTTTTGTACAAGCTGTATTTGTTCTTGGATATGTTCAGTCGCCCTGCAAGAAATATCGGGTCGTCGAACATTCATGGAGTCTAAGCTTTTCCAAAAAAACGCCTCAAATTCCTTTGCAACTTCCCATACCGTCTTTCCGTATTTGCGAGCTCCTTTTTCCATCTTATCTTCACCTTCGTCAGCATCCGAAACTAGATGACCCACGTCTGTAATATTCATCACGTGCTTGACAGTAAATCCAGAATGACGAAGCGCGCGAATAAGTACATCATCCATCGTGTATTTTCGAAGATGACCCAGGTGGGCAAAGTCATACACAGTCGGACCACATGCATATAGCCCAATCGTCGCGTCTGTATGCGGAACTATTTCCTCGATGCTCCGTGAAAGGGTGTTATAGATATTCATACGGATTCTGTTGCTGTCATGACGTTAATATTGTTTAAAAACAACTACCCAGCCCCAAGATTCCTAGACTTCTCTGCGTTGGCTGCTGCCTTTGCCATCTCGACTTGATAGTTTGTCTTTTTTTGCTTCTCCAATTGTTTAATTTCAAACTTTTTCTGTTCTTCCTTTTGCTGCTGCTCAACTTTCTTCTTTTGTTCTTCTTGAGCCTTTCCTTGGTCGTAATGCTGCTGCCACTGTGACATTGCACTTCGGTGATGTTGCAACTTTATGGCTTGTTGTTGTGAATCCTCTTGAGTTTGGTGCTGAACAGCCGCTTGCTGGGCAGCCTGATCTCCACCGCCGGCACCCTGTTCAACATGTTCCAGTGCTTCGTTACCACCGCCGGGTTTGTTGTCACCGGCAGAGGGTTTTCCGCCCAAAATTTCCTCCAGAACATCCAACGGAGTTTTTGCCGCAGCCTTAACCGTGTCTACGGCAACGCCGGCAAGCTGCCCACCCACGTCTGTTGCGATTTGTTTGACATCATCACCTAAACCCATGGCCTAAGAATACCAAATCGGCAACAGGAATAACAGAAGAGCGTATACATCACCACTTGAAAAATTGTTTGATGAGATCTTCTGGAACATTTTTTATCACAAGCTTTGCGTCATCACGAGAAATCTGTACACCTCCCTGAACACGAGATATCTCGACAACCGTGTTATGTCTTAATACAGCCTCCAGCGCGTCGGCAGCTGTGATCACCTCGTGGTGAATAGAGGCTGCATGTCGATCTTTTGGAAGAGTGGCAAGCACATCGATGACTGCTTTAGGAGCAAGCTGCAGAAGTCCCGCAAGAAATATAACGCGCACTTTCTCGTCTGTTGAGTTATAGTCTGTAGTAACTTCTTGTCTGCTCATCGGTGTTTTCTTTCCTGCGCTTCTCGACGGAATGTCTTTTCAATTTTTTCGTAGACACGATAGAATGCCTGATATATATTATCCCCAATCTCTCGAAAAGCATATCGCCTCCCCTTCACCTCCGCAATAACCTCAACCTGCGCTGAACTCGTTGTTCTTCCATTTCTTTTCACTCGGTCGATAATAACCTGTAGTTGTTGAATTCCCAGTGATGGATATTTAGAAAGCCTGCCAAGTTTTTCCATAAGAAACTGTTTCAGTTTCTCGGTCATTTCGAAAGTTTTCGATGAAAACATGATGTTCATGTTCCCCTCCTTTTTTTTCGAAGCAGGTTTTTGGTACAAAAAAACCAACTGTTCGTTGGTTATCGCGTGTGTGCTGATAAAGACACCTGCATGTACATTCAGCATACGACGTATGCGGTGTTCTTTGCAAGACACTACCCTAGTTTTTGGGTATAAACTACATCGCTCTTCTACCCTCCATTGCGCGTGCTATGGTAACGCCGTCAGCATATTCCAGGTCTGCTCCAATGGGTAGTCCGTGGCCAATTCTCGTGATTTTTATATCGGGGTGTGGTTGTCCAACAAGCTGTTGAATATACATTGCGGTTGCTTCGCCTTCCATTGTTGGATTTGTGGCTAGAATAAGTTCTTGAACATTGCGCAAACGTTTAGAAATGTCGTGTAGAAAAAGCTGGTCAGGACCAATGTTGTTTAGTGGCGAAATTGCGCCATGAAGTACATGATAAAGGCCTGAATATGTACCCGATCGCTCAATCGCTAAGATATCTAGTGGTTGTTCAACAACACAAAGTTGTGTTGCATCACGATGCACATCTTCGCAAACATCGCACGGATCCTCTTCCCCAACGTTATGACATTGCGAGCAGACTTTTGTT
>DATEVM010000104.1:0-4423 GCA_035281785.1 Patescibacteria group bacterium | reverse complement strand
GTAATCCGTCACCGAAGTAAGTACTCCGGATGGCAACACATCTGGAACCTGATCCCCTGCCTCAACTTTTTTGAGTACAATCGGCCCAAACGTTACACCGACAAACAGCAGCATCATCATGCCGGCATGCAAAAACGGCCGAGCATATTTTCCTCGACGTTTATACAGCAGGTCCACCAAAAAATCTTTTGCAACCTCAAACTTCGAGAACAGCCTGTAGAGCCGTCGATGAACATATTTCCCAAAAACTTGGAAAAACTGATGTATCTCGGCGAAAAGCGAGGTTCGTTTCATACAACGGCAGTTACTCATACCGCAGTAGTGGGCAACAAACCCGCGGTCGTGAGAGTCGCCTTATCCTTCTTTTAAGCTGGCAAGAAACTCTTTGTTTGACTTCGTCTTCTTCAAACGTTCAATAAGTATTTGTGAACGTTCATCCTTACCAAGCACATCAATCATGCGCCGCATGACGATGACGCTCTGGTAATCGGTTTGTGTAAAAAGTAGATCTTCACGACGAGTTCCGGAACGCTGAACGTCAATTGCAGGATAAATACGGCGATCAGCAAGCGAACGGTCAAGCACCAACTCCATGTTCCCTGTTCCCTTGAATTCCTCGTAGATGAGATCGTCCATACGAGATCCTGTATCAACAAGTGCCGTTCCGATAATCGTTAGCGACCCATTCCCCTCAAAATTGCGAGCAGCTCCAAAAAACTTCTTTGGCGGGTACAACGCTGCGGGGTCAAATCCACCAGACAGTGTACGACCAGAGGTTGGAATAGCAAGGTTGTATGCACGGGCTAAACGCGTAATCGAGTCCAACAATATAACGACATCTTGACCGCTTTCAACCAAACGCTTTGCTCGTTCAAGAGCAATTTCTGCAACACGCGTTTGTTCTTCGGCTGGTTCATCAAAGTTGCTTGCAGCAACTTCTCCCTTGCCGCTCGTGATTGACTCAATGTGTCGACGAATATCGGTTACTTCTTCTGGACGCTCACCAATGAGAACAGCCATCACGTGAGAATCAGGATAGTTTATCGCAACACCAGTTGCGATTTCTTTCATAACCGTGGTCTTCCCCGCTTTTGGCGGAGACACAATCATGCCACGCTGCCCTTTACCAATCGGGGCAACCAAATCAATTAAACGAGTGGACAATGGTTCTTTCCCTATTTCCAAGGTGTAGCGATTGTTTGGATATACCGGAGTAAGATCCTCAAAACGCACGCGCTTTTCCACCTCTTCAACTGGTTTCCCATTTACTTTTTCAACTTTCAATAGTCCCCAGTATCGCTCGTTCTCTTTTGGAACTCGGGCTACACCCTCAACAACGTCACCTGGACGAAGCCAAAATCGACGAATTTGCGAAGAACCAATGTATACATCTCGACGTGAAGGAGAATAATTTGGCCGCAAAAGACCGTGCCCATCCGGCGAGGTGTCAAGCACCCCTTTTACTGGTTCTGTTGGAACATCTTGATCTTGCATCATTCTCCGATCATCGTTATACATATCTGCGTTTCCACCTTCGGAACCACGCATTCTGCTGGTTGGTCTACCTTGGTACCCAAAACTCTTTGGTCGAGTATCACCGCCATTTGTGGGCATGACAGGAATAACAGGAGGGATTGTTTTTGTTGTTTTTTCTTGTTTCTCTTTTTCAGCTCCTGCAGGCTTTTCAGCCGGCACATCCTCCTGTATCTTTTTGACTTCAGAAGGGTTGCCGATGAGTGAGTCTAAAGAGATCTCATCTTTGGGTGTGGTATGTTTTGTGGTTGCCATAGGCGTTGTACTCCACTACTTTCTTTTTATTGAAATAATATTGCTACTGCTGCGGAAAACATAGATGTACGACATGAAGAGATTCGTACGCAGGTATTGTGGCACGAATGTATATGTTGGTCAAGATACCGCGCATGATTTGTTCGAAACAGCGGGGGCCCACCTCGCCCCGAATGTTTCTTCACAGATCATGCTCGTTTGAGGAAAAATCTTTTCAAACCTCCTCGCTTCTCTCGTATTCACCGGGATCTTATGGAAGCTCGGATGCCTGCCCAACCTCCGAACCTCCATGAGATCTCTGTGTTACGAGCTGAAGATTCGAAGATATTCTTTCATTTGTGTACTTGACACTATGCGTACAGCTTGCTACTGTAAACTTACAAAGTATGTTTCTTTAACGAGAAACATCTTTTAAAAAGCATTGCTATTCGTGGCTCCAATTCCAGCGATAGTGATGCTTTTTTCTTACCCGGGAAGTATAACACGAAAATGCATCTTGGTCAAACCTATAACTATTTATACTCGTAAAACGGCATATCCCAGAATGATAAGTGTCGACAGGTACTCGAGAGGAATAAAGTCGAGAAACAACTCTGTGGATACGTTGTGGAAAACACCTGAAAAAGGGAATTACTTCTTCCCCAGAGGGGCGACAAGCTTTCGTAAGAATTTTGCATCAGCTCTCGATATAACGTGTACGTACCCCATTCGTTTTGATTCTTTCGTTCGTTTTTCAAGCAGACCAACATTCCGCACTTCTCCTAATAGACCGATTTCACCGGCATACGCGGTGCTGCTTGGAAGTGGAACGTTTTTACATGAAGACGCAATTGCCATTGCGATTGCAAGATCTGCAGCAGGTTCATCAACAATAAATCCTCCTGCAACGTTGACAAAAATATCCATCAAACCCAATGGTAATCCACAATGTTTTTGTAACACCGCTGCGAGCAGTTGGATTCTTGGTAAGGATACACCCCTACCTACGCGACGCGGCATTGCCAGCTGCGACTCAACCACAAGAGCTTGGATCTCAACTAAGATAACACGAGTTCCCTCCATCGTTGGAACAATCGCAGCGCCAGAAACTCCACTTGCTGCTTCCTGCAAAAAAAGGCTGCTTGGATTCGGCACCTCTTCTAATCCTGAATCGACAACACGAAATACACCCACCTCATCCGTTGGTCCAAACCGATTTTTTATCGTTCTGAGCAAACGGAAAAGGCCCGTTCTTTCGCCACTTAATTCAAGAACAGTATCTACAATATGTTCAAGGACTTTTGGACCAGCAATCGTTCCTTCCTTTGTAACATGACCTACAAGAAACATTGGAATGTGATGCTTCTTCGCTACATCTGTAAACCTGGAAGTACACTCTTTCAGCTGCCCCACTGATCCGGCACCGCCAGTCAGATCCACAGTTTGCATACTTTGAATGCTGTCCACAATAACAAGGTCCGGCTTCTCGCTTTCGATTGTTGCAAGACAAGAGTCGGCATCAACCGATGGAATGAACACAAGCCTTGATCTCCATAAACCTGCCGAGCCGCCAGTCATACGATCAACTCTCAGGGAGATTTGCTCGGGGTTCTCTTCTCCACAGATATAGTATATTCGAGTATCTTTTGACGAATCTCTCAGTATATTTATGACTATTTGAGTAAGAAGTGTAGACTTACCAATTCCAGGTTCACCGCCAATCAGCATGACAGAGCCCGGAACGATACCACCACCCAACACACGATCACATTCAGAAAGTTTTGTTGACACACGCTCACGCCGACGGCCTTGTTTTACTTCGGACAACGGAATTGTAACTGCAGTCATCGCACTCGTCCCCGCTGGACGCGGACCCGTTGTAGGAACTGCTGTTTCTTGAAAACTATTCCATGAACCACATTCAGCACATTGCCCAAGCCATTTTGAACTTACATATCCACATTGTTGGCAAACAAATTGCGATGTCGGCTTAGCCATGGGGGCATTGTATCACCAAAAACCGCCCATACGAACACGGGCGGTTTCATGTTTCTTTCTTGTAAGAATATGTGCGTTTTTATTGCTCGGATGGTTCAACCATCGACTGAACTGCTTCGAGATACGCACGCATTTCTTTCTCTACTTTTTCCCAATCTCCACCAGCTTCACGGATAGCACGGAATAATAAATCCATGTCTATTAACAGCTGATCATCAGTTACAATCATGCGTTGTTTTGACATACATCTCTCCTTACTTGTATCCCATTGGAACTTCGCTTAATACAATACTCAAACTCATTCGGCGTGCCTCCGGCTCAACCTTTTCAACAGATACCTGCACTTTATCACCAACCTTGGGTTCTTCGCCAGCAGGCACTTTACTGATGTGGATAAGACCATCAATACCAGGCTCAATCGTCACAAACACACCAAACGGCGCTATTCGAGAAATAACACCAGAGACAACAGAGTTTTCTGGATATTTCTCTGCAACTGTTGACCATGGGTCAGCACTGAGTTGCTTGATAGAAAGATTGAGTTTCCCGGTTGCTTGGTCAATCGTAAGAACTTTCACCTTCACCGTGTCGTTCACCTTGTATAACTTGGTCAGGTCTTCGACCTTTTCCCAAGAGACTTCACTTATATGGACAAGAC
>DATEVM010000103.1:0-3654 GCA_035281785.1 Patescibacteria group bacterium | reverse complement strand
AAAGTATCCTATAATTGTGTGAAAACAGATATATCAAACTATATCATTTACTCTGGTAGGCATCCGAAAAACAGCGTCCCCTCTTCCCTCTTTGGAGCCGTCTGAATTTTTGTTTACTTCCACTGTAAGGTAATAAAAAATGCGCAAAAAATCACAAACCAAACGCTTATATACTCCCATACCGTATTTTGGAACAACCGACCACTTAGCTTTGTCACCAAAACCCCAAGGACCGCATATAACGACCCCACAATGAATAAAGATGAAGACCATATCGTTGTCGGGACAAATGAAATAGCAATCGCCAGTTCCCCCATCGCAACCGACATTGCAAGTGATTGATATATCAGCGAACGATCAACTGTTCCTTTTACATCAATAGACCAAATTGAATGAAATGCTATTGGAAAACTAGCAAGTGCTATCATCAGCCCGTTCATCCAAAAAGACCAGTGAAACGAAAATATTGTATTCGTTAAAAAGAACATGATGAGTACGTTCAAAAAGAATCCTACCGCGTGTGCGGCGCGCAGTAGTTGGATAGTTCGAAATTTTGCAACAGAATAAATATTTGCTGTTAAATAAATCGCGTACATTCCTATACCAAACAAGGCAAGAACGATAATTCTGCTCAACAGGTTTTCCGGAAGCAAAAAGTAAAACAGTGAAACAGCAACGGCATAATACGCTGGGAACGGAACGATGGTTACCCATTCCGTACCGCTTAAATCTTCGAGAAGCGCCCAAGCTGAAACAGCGTATGTTACAAAGAAAAAAAGTGCCGTGGCAAGCATTCTATAGTCAAGTGGGACGTATTGCGTACCCAAAAGACCTAGCGCAAGAAGACAAGAACTAATAAGGAACTTTTCCCTCTTTCGCATCTATCACCCAACCTTTATTGCATTGATATATACAGCTTCGACATCGTCGTGAGCTTCAAGCTCGTCAACAAGATTTTGGACTGCGTCCCACTGTTTTTGGTCCGAAACTTCAAACGGAATTGTCACTTGGTACTCACCTCCAACGCGTGTGAAAAGAAACATTGCGGATCCAGGGCCACCCAACGACCCACCATCCGTCTCGACGATATTGCGAATCTCCGCACCGGTACGCTGATGATTGTCGGTTCTCGTAATGATAAGAAATCCAACACCACCATGCGCATATGCTTCGTAGTTAACTTCTTCAAGTGACCCAGCTGTCCCCTTCCCCAATCCCCGATCAATTGCTCGCTTAATGTGGTCGTTTGACATGTTCGCTTCTCGAGCCTTTTCCATTGCAACGCGAAGTGAGGAGTTAGAGTTTGGATCGGCGTTACCGGAAACGCGAACAGCTGTTCGGATATCTTTTGCGATTTTTGTAAAGACTTTGCTGCGTTTCGAGTCCTCAACAGCCTTCTTATTCTTAATATTGTTCCATTTCGAATGACCGGACATACACACGCCCCCTATCCAGAGTGAGAACATTGTACCACTCAGACAAAACACCTCACATGTAACCAGCCATCTTGACAACCTACGCGGTTCTGGTACTCTTTGTGAAATATATGAACACACTTACAACTCTCCAAACACAGGCAATCTCTGCCGCTGAAAAACAGGACTGGGATGCCGCAATTATGACGAACACAAATATTCTTGAACTTGATCCACAAAATACGTCGGCCCTAAATAGGCTTGGATTTAGCTATCTTCAAAAAGGAAACAAGAAAAAAGCAAAAGACACGTATGAACGAGTTATTTCGCTTGATGCGTTTAATTCTATTGCCAAAAAATACTTGACCGTACTCGAGAATGGCAATGAATTCATGCCCGCATCGACCGGAAGTTTCTATGAAAACTTTATTGAAGAACCAGGAAAAACAAAAACAGTTTCTCTGTGCAGACTCGCAGATCCCTCCATTCTCACAACCATCCCCGTAGCAACCCCCTGCACATTAGTCATTAAACAGTACAGAATTTCAGTGGAAACAGAAAGTGGTGTATACCTTGGGTCACTTCCTGATGATCTCTCTCACTCACTCACAAAACTCATGAAGGGTGGAAATCTTTATAGAGTTGTCGTGAAGTCTGTGTCAAAAGCAAACTGCGTTGTGTTTATTAAAGAGTTGAGCAGGTCAAAAAAACAAGCACATATCATCTCGTTTCCAACAACCATCAGTTCGCACAACTCGGGCATCCACGAAGAACTTCTTGTCGATGCAACGCCTGTTGATGTTTCAGAAACAGGTCAGGAACGCGAAAGCAGCGAAGACTTCACCGAAGAGTTTACTCGGGAAGAAGAACCCTCGTAAAAAGATACGCTGCATCCTTTCCAAGAAGCACAACAACATCAGCGCGATATTCAAGTGTTTTTTGTTGGCTTATCTCGATGTGTTTCTCCGAGAGTTGGAACAATGTTGCGACCGTATCTTCAACCAACGAGTGTCGAGCCTGTTTATCTCGAACGTAGAGTTTGCTTTCATCCAACGCGCTTGGTTGCTGTGCAATGTTGACAACATCTACCCCCATATTCCCAAGTGCGCGAGCAACCCTTGTTGCCAGTCTCGACTCGCTTGTCGTGTTTACAACAGCAACCGTAGTCCCCTCTTTTTGGAGTTCTGTGTTCGCGAATACCTGCGAAACAAGCGTGTCAAATTTTACAATATCTGGATGGAACACAACTTCTCCGGAAATTGAGCTGTCGGACTTTTTTAAGACATTTGAAGAAAGAAGATCAACCGTAGAAACTTGGTCTTTTCGAAGCGTGCCTAAAAATGCCCATAGTCTATATCGGTCAATATAACTCAACGAGCTTTCCGTTCGTAAAAAAAGAGTTTGTACAAGAAGCGATCGGAGAGATTGCGGAGATCCCAACACAACCGCGTTGACAACAATAACATCTCGAACATCAATGCCGAGTTGGAATGAAAGCGTTCGTGTTAAAAATGTGTATGGCTGTTTCTCCAACTTTGAAAGACCCACCAAAGATGATGCTTTATATGGACCATAGTTATACAATGTCTCGATCATCATAGAGTCAGGAATTGCCAGGATCACAACGGATTTTTCCTTACCTCGAACCGTAACAACAGTCAGGCTTCTGATAGTGTTCCCAACTTTACCTTGAACGATAAGAAATGATCGTTGAGAACTCCCGTTCCATTGAGATTGACGAAGAAGGATGTAGATCGCAAGAGAAAAAGACATCAATAACACACATGCTGCAAAAAAGACGTGTTTGAGCGAAGCATATTTTTGCTTCTGCTCTTCTCGTGCGCGAAGTACTCGAGCGGCGCGTCGATCACGTTGCGCGGTATCGGGATGTCGAGCAATATGAACATAATCAAAAGCCATATGAATGATCCATTGATTCCCTCATTATGACATGGACTGATCGCCTAGTATGGCGGTACGAAGTTGTTCGGTAAGTCGAATCATAAAACGAACGTTGTGAATACTTGCAAGGCGAAAATACAGAAGTTCATCAACACGATAGAGATGACGAAGATACGCCTTTGTATACCCACTTTTGCATGTCCAACAATCGCACCCATCCTGAATTGGTGACGTATCGTCCGCCCATTGTGCGTTTCCAATCTGCAAACGACCTTTTTCAAAGGGTGAAACGAATTTCCAAAGATCGGGATTCTTATGATGAAGACCCTCAAGCTTG
>DATEVM010000102.1:0-6556 GCA_035281785.1 Patescibacteria group bacterium | reverse complement strand
CCGGCTGTCGAGAAAGATCTTATCTTTGACGGAAACAGGTACGCATATGAAGCACTCATTGCAACAGAATTTCTCGTCGGGCAGGAATGGCACGTTGTGCTAAAGCAGGATAAACCGAAATTAAACGCGACCGTTTTGCGATGGCTGCGCAGTCGCGTACGAAATCGAGTTCAAGGAATTCTCCTCTCAGAAGTGAAGTTAGAAGGCGTTATGAGTTACGCACAAAAACTGTCAGCGAAATCTGGCGATACACAAACCGAAGAATATTTCAGCGCGCTACTTGCGAGCATTAAGTAATTGGGCCATTTCGTCCAATACGGTGCCTATTGAACCATCATTCATAACGACGTGCGGAAAAAAACCGTACAACCTATTCCACAATATCCATTCATGCCGCAGTCGTCTAATAAATGTTTCTTTACTATCATTCACTCGATCGCGGTGAAGATATCTCTGCTTCAGAGTAAACAGGCTGGAAGTTCCGAGGAATATAGTTAATACCTTCGACATGTACCAATTCACCTCTTCTGGTGTATAGAGTTTTTCCAACTCTTCTTTAAAACAACTAGCGGTTTCCATATCATGGTGCATTGCCGCAGCACCTCCAGACAGGACCTGATCTAAATCCTCTTTTTGGACTCCGTAATGCGCAATAACTCCTTCGATCGTTCTTTCTGTGACGCAAACGAGCGAATCTCTTTTTGCGATAAAATCTTCTTCCGAGATAAAGTGAGAAAAAACACCGTCAACCTCTGTCGGTCTCTTTTTTCTTGTGGTATACGAAACAATGTTTTTGATGTGCGGATACCGCTCAAGTAAATGGTGAATAACCATACTTTTCCCGGAGGAAGTTGCTCCAACAATAATCAGTAAAAAGTTTGTATTCTGAAGAACTTCTGTTTTTCCGATGTGCTTTCCATCGTCAATGGGCAGTTTTTCTCGAGTAGACATGAGAGGATATTTTATCACAAGGACAATAGGTGTGGAATGAACGGGAAGAACGGGACTTCCCATGCGTCGATGTGCTATACTTGCACGTAGTTAACACTCTTGCCCGATCCGGCTACCAACCGGAGAGAGAGTCGGCACCGCCACCGAATGACGGAAATCAAGTCACATAAATCAGGATGGAACCGCCCGCAATCGCGAGCTCCTGAAGAAGGTGACTTTTTTATGTAGCGAAAAGGGAAGAACGGGACTTCCCATTCAAAGAAGGGGGTGCGTATGCACGACCAGCAATATCTGGAACATTTGCGTCATTCTTGTGCGCATTTGCTCGCCGCAGCAGTGATGGAGCTCTGGCCAACCACAAAACGCACGATTGGCCCTGCAATTGAAAACGGTTTTTACTACGACTTTGAGTTTGATCATCCCGTATCGGAGAATGATTTTCCAAAGATCGAAGAAAAAATGCGAGAATTAGCAAAGTCTTGGAAAGGGTTTGAGCGACAGGACGTATCAGCAAGCGAAGCAAAAGATGCGTATAAAGACAATCCGTACAAGGTTGAACTGATCGAGGAATTCTCAAAAGAAGGGCAGAAGCTCACGTTTTACAAATCCGGCGCATACTCCGATTTGTGCCGCGGTGGTCACGTTGAGCATCCAGACCAAGAACTTCAAGATTTCAAGCTGCTAAAGATCGCCGGAGCGTATTGGCGCGGCGACGAGAAAAACAAAATGCTCACGCGCATTTACGGTACGATATTTCCGTCTAAACAAGAGCTTGACACGTACCTTCAGCAGCAAGAAGAAGCAAAAAAACGCGACCACCGCAAATTAGGAAAAGAGCTTGATCTCTTCACATTTTCTCCTCTAGTGGGAAGCGGCTTGCCACTCTATACACAACGCGGTGCACTCATTCGCAGGCTTCTCAATGAATTTGTGGAAGAGATGCAGGTTGAAGAGGGGTATCAACAGGTGTGGACACCGCAAATCGCAAAGGCTGAACTATTTAAAACATCCGGACACTATGACAAGTATAAAGCCGATATGTTCCGGGTGGTTTCCAACTACAGCGACGAGGAGATGTTCTTAAAACCGATGAACTGTCCACAGCACTCGCAGATTTATGCGAGCAAGCCACGAAGTTACCGCGATCTCCCAATTCGCATGACGGACTTTGCCATGCTATACCGCGACGAACGTCCCGGCGAACTCAACGGCCTCGCCCGCGTTCGATCGTTTTCACAGGACGACTGTCACATTTTTTGTCGGGAAGATCAGGTTGATGAGGAAATCGACCGCGCGCTGTCCATGACAAAAACGATCATGGATACATTCGGATTCAAGTATCGCTATCGATTGTCTACGCGCGATCCTAAACACCATGAAAAATACCTTGGTAACCCAAAAATCTGGGACAAAGTGGAGGGGTGGGCTGAAGAGATCATGAAGCGGAATAAGATCGAGTACTATGACGGTCCGGGGGAAGCAGCGTTCTATGCACCAAAAATGGACCTCATGGCAACCGACGCACTCGGCCGCGAATGGCAGTTATCCACAGTGCAGATTGACTATGTCCAACCAGCTCGTTTCAACCTCACATATATAGGGAACGATGGGCAGGAAAAACAGCCCGTTATGATTCACCGTGCCATTATTGGTTCGGCGGAACGCATGATGATGATTCTGCTTGAGCACTTTGCTGGGGCATTACCACTGTGGTTATCACCGGTGCAGGTCGCAATCATTCCAATTTCTCAGGACCAGAACGACTACGCGGAAAAGACACTTTCAGAATTGAAAGCGGCAGGTATCCGCGCAGAGAACTGGAACGAGGCAGAAAGCATGCAAAATCGTATTCGTCATGCTGAACAGCAAAAGATTCCATATATGCTTGTGGTCGGAAAACGTGAAGCGGAACAACAGCAAGTCGCTGTTCGTATGCACGGAAACAAACAGGGTGGAGCAATGTCTATAGAACCGTTTATACAAACAGTTCGTGAAAAGACAAAAGTCCGGGCTTTAGAACTGTAAATGATGAAGTTCTATGGACTCTTTAAAGACAGAAGAAATCAGTTTTCCACCGGCGCATCGCACGGAATACTATAGAGATCGCAGAAGTCGATGATTCTTTGGATCGTCACAATTCCGACGGTTATCGGTCTTCCGGTGTCTCCAACAAGTTCCGATAACGTTCTATGCGCTTCGGCACGAGCGAGGGGGTTTGGAAGTCGCCTAATGAAATCGAGCGCTCGACCAAAATCAACTGCAACAGTACCCTTAAATTGTGTTATTAATTTTACTGTAACGGGAAAAGATTCAAGACCATGTTTTGGCATTATTACTCTCCTTTATTACTTTTCTTCAGTAGATCCGGTCCAAGTGCAACCCCATCTCCAGCTAGACTTGTATACTCTGTTCCGTACTTGCGACAAAGTAGAATCAACGCATCCGCAACAAGCGGTGTAATGTTTATTTCCACCTGGGGTTCCCGTCTTGAGACATCTTTCCATTGTGCTAAAAAAGGAACGAGTGACGCTCGCCATAACGTCAGTTGTGCAGTACCCCCGGCACGCTCGATAAGCGTATCAACAACTCCTGTTCGGCAACACATCCGAACAAATGTTCCTGACCGGTAAAATTCGATGGCTGCTTTTCCTGAGTTCATAACCTACGTTTCCCACCCTCACAACAAGTTCAAATTCGCACTCTGTTTCCGCACATATCCGATATATTGAGCAGTGTACGGGGTCATTATACACGCCCCAAATCTTCCTCTTGTCCAAAGCTCCAGGCATACTGTATAATTTCCACTTGAGATAAACGTCCGTTAGGAGGATCTATCAGCTCGAAAGTATTCTACAAAATCAATCACTTTATTCAAGCGCCGGAACTTCGCGTGCTGGACCAATTTAACAAACAGATTGGAGTGATGACAAAAGATGAGGCTCTTAGGAAAGCTCGAGAACTGGGCGTCGATATCGTCGAGATTGTACCAAAAGCCGTTCCTCCTGTTGCAAAGCTTATTGAGTTTTCAAAATTCAAGTATCAGCAACAACAAAAGGAGCAGGACGAAAAAAAGAAGGCGAAGATTTCGGAGATCAAAGAACTGCGAATGACACCCGTCATGGCACAGGGCGACTTTGATGTCCGGATGAAGAAAGCGCGGAAATACCTCGAGGACGGAGACAAGGTACGTCTTGTGGTAAAATTCCAGGGTCGGCAAATCGCCAGAAAAGACCTTGGTGAACGGATTATTCGCAGGGCAGTTGAACAACTCGCAGACTGTTCGCAGATGGAGATCCAGCCGAAACTCATGGGAAAGCTTCTCATGATGCAGTTAACGCCTGTAAAAAAGAAAAAAGCGCCACAAGCGCAAACACAGCAAGATAGCCTGCCAGCATCAAAGCAGACAGAGGAGTAATATGTCGAGAAAACAGGGCCCACAAGGCAAAATGAAGATTCGTAAGTCAGCATTAAAGAGGTTTAAAATTACCGGCACAGGTAAGGTGCTGTTTCGATCGCAAAATATTCGCCACCTTGCCAGACATAAATCAAAAAAGGCACTCCGCGCTGGACGAGTTCCTTTGGTATTAAAAGGAAAGTTTGCAAAAAAAGTGAAGTTGATGTTAGGCATTGCATAAATAAAGGACGTATATGGCACGCGTAAAAACCGGTATTGTTCGCCGTAAAGGACATAAAGCAGTACTTGCGAGAACCAAAGGGTTCCGCATGACAAGAAACCGCCTGTTCAAGGTGGCAAAAGAGGCAGAACTTCATGCAGGTCAATATGCATTTATTGGTCGCAGACTGAGGAAGCGTGATCTCCGCTCACTGTGGATTACCCGCATCGGTGCTGCGCTCAAACAGATTGATGAAAAATTGAAGTACAGCGTTTTTATCAAAAATCTGAAGGATGCAAAGGTTGAGCTGGATCGAAAAATTTTAGCTGATCTTGCAGCGAAAGATGGCAACGCATTCAAAGCAGTTGTGAAAAAAGTCACAAAGTAACAGGATGAACACATTAACAAACACTTTCCGTTTTTTCTTTTTTGGCTTGAGCCGAAAAGCGGGGGTTCGTTTGTTCTAGACAACACAACACACAAACGTAAAACAAACCTCCGCAAGCCGGAGGTTTTTTTATACATATAAGAAGGCTATAATGACAGAAAGGCAGATCATATGAGCGACACATCACTTCAATCACAAGCAGATGCGCTGCTTCACGAGGCGCAACAGGACACAACAGACCAGCAAACATTCCATCAGACATATCTTTCAAAGCGGGGAAGGCTTGCGGTGTTGATGGAACAACTCAAAACGCTTTCTGTGGACGAAAAAAAATTAGCTGGCAAAACACTCAATACCATCAAACAACAACTCGAAACGATTGAGCACAAAAAAGGACAGGGGCTTGCTGACAGCGATGTGTGGACCGACATGACTATGCCCGGACTTCAACCATCCGTTGGACATATTCATCCCATTTCACAAGCCATGAATGAGATTACGCAAATCTTTGAAAAAATCGGCTTTATTCGCGTTCGATATCCGGAAGTCGACTGGGAATGGTATCCATTTGATTCGCTCAACATGCCAAAAGATCATCCCGCGCGTGACGAGTGGGAAACATTCCTTGTGGATAACAAGTTTGTGCATCCAACACTTGGTAAAATGGTGCTCACGCCACACACATCAAACGGACAGGTTCGCGAGATGGAACGCCTCAATCATCAGCCACCCATTCGGATGATTAACATTGCCCGATGCTATCGCCGACAAGCCGATGTGACACATACAGAGATGTTTCACCAGTTTGAAGGACTTGTGGTCGACAAGGGGATCACGATTCAGCATTTGAAAGGAACAATCGATCACTTTGCACGACAGTTTTACGGGAAAAATGCAAAGTCGCGTATTCGTCCATTTCACTTCCAGTTTACCGAGCCATCATTTGAGGTCGATTTCTCCTGCACGATCTGCAACGGAACCGGCAAGGTTCACGGCGAAAAATGCCGCTTTTGCAAATCGGGATGGCATGAGGTAGGCGGTGCTGGCATGGTACATCCAAATGTCCTAAAAGCGGGCGGCATTGATCCGGATGTCTATACTGGCTTTGCATTTGGCTGGGGCATTGAACGAACCTATACACTCCGCGAGGGTCTGAAGCTTGACGACATCCGCCTTCTGTACAACGGAGACATGCGTTTTCTGGAGCAATTCTAAAGGAGCACTATGAACATACTCGTACCGCACGAATGGTTGAAAAACCACCTAGAAACCCACGCAACACCAGAAGAAATTCAAAGAATTCTCTCGCTGTGCGGACCGTCTGTAGAGCGTATTGAAGAGGTAGACGGAGATCGAGTCTTTGACATTGAGGTCACCACAAATCGCATGGATACTGCCTCGGTTCGGGGAATCGCGCGAGAAGCATCTGTTATATTGCCGTACGCCGGAAAAGATGCGGCGCTGACTCCTCTTCATGTCTATGTTCCAAAGTCGGGTGACATAACTCACCTTCCAGAAGATTTTCCGATCGCTATTCAAAATGATCCAAGTATGTGTTCTCGTGTAACGTGCGTCATATTGAATGTGAAAATAAAAGAGTCTC
>DATEVM010000101.1:0-4330 GCA_035281785.1 Patescibacteria group bacterium | reverse complement strand
CAGTTCCTATTGCAAAGTAGTATGGGGTTGCGGGAGATAGACTGCGAAGTGTAATGTGATGTGTTGTGAACTGACCAACCGCACCGCTTAGTTGATCACGATCATCACTTGTTTGGCTCTGAAGCTTGTCCGCCTCGGTTCCATATTTTATGTACCCCGGAGTTGCCGTGTCGGTGATAAACGAAACGCTAAAAGCATTATCGCTAATATTTGTAATCTTTACATTTTTAGGAGTAGTTTCTGGACTGGCTTTTGGAAGAAATCCGCCGGTTCCTTGGTTTACGATAAAAATGCCAACGCCTAGCCCACTTACCAAGAAGATAATACCCAAAATTGTGGGTATTCGTTTGGATAGTACATCGGACAGTTTTGACATAGTGTTATCAGATCGCAAAAACTTGCCCCACCGGGCCTGAAACTACTGTATAGAAGCCCCAGAGAAAACACAAGGCAAATAAAATGCGAAGAAAAAACATAGATTGTGCCCTTACCGTTGGTCTCAGTCTGATTCTATGTCACAGTTTCAATTCCGACATACACCACAGCTCGGGAACAAATATGTTTTTTCTAACAAGCGTGTACCTGTAGTGAGTTGTAGTGTTTTATTCTTATCCATGGTTAAATGCAGTCATGATCGCATCATTTTTGCGAAATTTTCAAAACAAAACGAAGTGGTTAGAGTTGCAGCAAACGTCAATTTTGTCGGCGGCTGTGATCATTACTGCCTCTGTTTTATTATCATCACTAACTGGTTTATTGAGCTATCGATTACTGGCATCTCGGTTTTACGACCCGTCTGTAAAAGTACAGCGACAACTTGATGCGTATTGGGTGGCGTTTCAACCATCAGATTTTGTATTCCAGCTATTAGTGGTCGGAGCTCTTTCTGCAGCATTTATTCCTGTGTTCACAAAATATAAACGAAAAGACGAACAAGACGCATTCATGATGTCGTCAAGTGTCATGAATGTGGTGTTGGTGCTTTTTATTATTGTCGGATCTCTCGTCATGATTTTTGCCGAACAGATCATCCGGTCGATGACAGGAGAACATTTTACCGCGGATCAAATAAGACTTGCAGCGAGTATGACCAGAATTATGCTGTTCTCACAGTTCTTTTTTGCGGTTTCAAACTTTCTTTCCGGCATGCTGCAGTCATATCAACGGTTTATCATTCCCGCACTCTCACCAGTTGCATACAACGTAGGTATCATCTTCGGCACGGTTGTATTGAGTCCATACTTTGGCATTTTTGGTCCGGTGTACGGAACGCTCTTAGGCGCGTTTCTTCACATGGCATTGCAACTTCCTTTAGCGATAAAACTTGGATTTCGGTACAGGCCGGTGATTCAATGGATGCATCCGGGAGTGCGTGAAGTATTTGTTTTAACAATTCCAAGAGCGGTTGGGACAGCAGTTGACCTTATCGGTCCGTATTTTTTTACGTTTTTTGTAACCTCTATTGCTGGAGCAAATTTGACAGTGATGCGATTTGCACAACGGCTTATGTCAATTCCAATTCGCGTATTTGGTGTGCCAATTGGTCAGGCGGCATTGCCTTTCTTATCGGAAGAATCGAGTAGAGGGGATGAAGAACGATTTCGGAGACTCCTCACACAGTCGGTTCATCAAGTAATGTTTTTTGCTTGGCCGGCATCAATACTACTTCTTATTCTGCGCATACCAGTTGTGCGTTTTGCTTTTGGTGCACGGAATTTTCCATGGACAGATACGGTGTTAACGGGAAAAATATTAGCAATTTTGTCCATATCAATAGCTGCACAAGCGGTTACGCATGTGTTGGTTCGCGGTCTTTATGCGCTTCATGATACAAAAGGGCCGTTCTTTGTATCGGTACTGTCGATGTTTACAGGGGTGGCAATTGGTTGGTATATCACATACTTCACACAATTTGGCCTTTTAGGTCTTGCCGCTGCAATGAGTTTGTCCGGATGGTTGGAAACAATCGCGTTATTTTTCCTTCTTCATATAAAGATTCAACTACGGGTGAAGGAGGTTATTATTCCACAAGTGAAGATGGCATTCGCAGCACTACTAATGGCGTGCGGCCTCTACATCCCAATGAAACTGCTCGATATTACTGTTATTGATACAACACATACAACAGGCTTGCTTGCCCTTACGGCAGTAGTGAGTGTCATCGGAATGGGCTCGTATTTTTTACTGGTGTGGCTTATGAAATTGGAAGAGCTTCAGATTATTCGCAACCTTGTGACGCGTATGAAAGATTGGCCAAAGAATCTTGCTAAAACGGGTGAGCCGATCGAGGCAGCCGGTACTGTTTCAGAAGCAAGTACGTAAGCCTTATTCGTTCACACTGTATTGCAAGACCCATGCCTTATTTTCTCTACAAAGTCTCACCACAGCCTTTGTCCCCATATATGCGATAACGCTATTGAATGAAGCTAGTGGATTGGTAAGGGGACGCTCTTCAATTCTTGCAGTTTTCAGGTACGGATCGTCTTTTATGAGCGCCTCAAGTAGAGAAAGAACATCCGGTTCCGTGAGCTCTCGCTGTATCTCAGCGGTTTTTTGGTTAAATTGTTGCATTACTCGAGTAACCGAAACGGTTGTTTCGGGAGACACGAAATCTTCTAAATCACTGATAGCCCGCTCAACATGCTTAATCGTCATATTGCCTCCTGTAGCCATTGGGACAGAACTAACATTATAATAATGACATATCAATCTTTTTTAAACAACTGCTATATATCGTTCATATCGTTTCCTCTTTTGAAATCTGGTACAATACCCTCTCATGATTTCCTCTGGAAACATCCGCAACTTCAGCATTATTGCGCATATCGATCACGGCAAAACAACGCTGACCGATCGACTTTTGCGTTTCACAAACACGGTGTCGGCGCGTGATCTTGAAGAACGTATGATGGACAGCAACCCCATTGAGAAAGAGCGGGGTATTACGATCAAGTTAGCTCCGGTTCGGATGATCTATTCTATGGCAAGACCCGGACTTCCAGAAGAAACATACGAACTCAATCTTATTGATACTCCTGGCCATGTTGATTTTGGATATGAGGTATCACGTTCCCTGGCGGCCTGTGAAGGCGCTCTTCTTGTTGTTGATGCGACACAGGGTATTCAGGCTCAGACTTTATCAAACTTTGACAAGGCGAAGAATTTAGGTTTAAAGGTAATTCCGGTCATTAATAAAATCGATTTACCGGCCGCAGATCCGGACCAAGTTGCGTTGGACTTGATCGAAACGTTGGGTATTGCCGAGGATGAGATTATCCGCGTATCAGCAAAAACGGGTGAGGGGGTTGATGCTCTATTGCATGCTATCGTGCAATATATTCCGGCTCCTCCAGAAAAAGACAAAGAACCACTGCGCGTTCTCATTTTTACCTCGATATATCATCCGCACAAAGGTGTTATCGCATATGTTCGAGTTGTAGACGGCGTGCTAAAACGCGAGAACGTTCATTTGGTTGCAACGCAGACAAATTTTTTACCAACTGAACTGGGATTTTTCAACCCAAGCATGGAACCAACAAAGGAGCTTCGGTCTGGCGAAGTGGGGTATATCGCAACGGGACTAAAAGAAGTGAAGCTAGTTGGTGTTGGCGATACTATTACGACTGCAGTTGCCGTCCAGCAGCATGTTATCAAACCGCTTCCGGGGTACAAAGAACCGCAACCAATGGTCTATATGGACTTTTATCCTATCGATGGCGATGACTTTGTGTTGCTGGTGGATGCGATGGGAAAGCTTGCACTGCATGATGCGGCGATCCAGTACCAACCAACACATTCAAATGCGTTAGGAAATGGACTGCGGGTTGGATTTTTGGGGATTTTACATGCCGATGTTGTACAAGAACGACTTGAACGCGAGTTCGATTTAAATCTCATCGCCACTTCACCATCAGTTCCATATCAAATCCATCTCACCAACGGCGAAATAAAAATGATTCATAATCCATCAGAACTTCCAGACCCATCGGAGATCAGTCAATATGATGAGCCAATGACGCTTACGACGATTTTCACTCCAAAAGACTATTTGGGTGCTGTGATGCGTCTTTGTGAAGAACATAGGGCAAAGCTGCAGGAACTAAATGATATTGGAACACGCGTAAAAGCAACGTATTTTTTGCCGCTCGCAGAACTTATTGTGAAGTTTCACGACAGGCTGAAGTCTATTTCATCGGGGTTTGCAAGTTTTGAGTACGAGCTCATCGGGTATGAGCCAGTTGATGCGGTTAAGTTGGATATTCTTGTTCACCACGAAGCGATCGAGGCGTTATCGCAAATGGTTGTCCGTGATCGAGCACAACAGATTGGA
>DATEVM010000100.1:0-4910 GCA_035281785.1 Patescibacteria group bacterium | reverse complement strand
GTATAAAAACAACGGATGAAACATATCGCTGTCTTTGTATAATAAGGGGCGTTGATTTTGTGTGATATTCAGTCCCCAAGGAAATGTTGTTGGGGTTCCAAAGAGTTCGTTATTCACTGCATTGCCAATACGACCAATTGCTTGTCCTAACGGCAAAGACCCTGCAAAAAGATCTAGCCATTGAAGGTGTGTCGTACCTCGAAGCGAGATATTGGTGAGTCGAGCAAGCAATAGTCCAACCACTGCTCCAATAATGCCACCCCAGATTCCCAATCCACCCCTCCAAATCGCGAACACCTCCCACAATGGTTGCCCTGCATATAGATTCCAATCAGTAACCACGTGATACGTCCTCGCCCCAACTACACCACCAACCAGCATCCAAGGAACAATAAGGTTAATGTTTTTCCAAAGTGTTACAGAATATTTTTTTGCGCGTCGAACAGCATCTTCATATGCAACGAGCAGGGCAAGACCAAGAAGAAATCCGTATAAACGAAACATCATATGATGAGAGCAAAAACCGTTAGAACAACAAGCGTCACAATTAACCCCATATACGCAGCGTTTGATGCGCTTCCAGCAAGACCCCAAAAGTACCGCTTACGAAGCTCAATGATATTTGTTCGGTATGCCAGCATCCCCATCAGCATGTAGATACCGATACCAGCCACAACTCCTTTTCCCAATGCTGCGTTCGTTGACGTAATAACAAACACCGACATTGCTGCATAGGTTGCAAAAAATAAAATGCCTCTGTGAATAAAGCGAAGCGGTTGCTGTAGTAGTTGTAATACTTCGCGAACAACAAGTCCCGGCTTTCGTAGTTTTAGTGCCTCACGAAACGCCGCTCCTTCTATGCTTTGCGGATAGAGGAACAACGCATATGCGGCTGCATCAACATAAGGCACGACCAAACCTACAACTACTCCAAGAAGTTTTATTAGAGCTACCGCAACAAGCGGGGGCAAAGTGATCATTGCGTTCCTTTCTTATTGTTACGCATATTGTTTCGTAATTCTCGAACTTTCCACATAAACAGTCGCGCTCTGCTCCGAGCGTTCGCATCCAAAACAAAAGTCCGCGCTTGTTCAAGTATCTGTCGATCAACGGTTTTTGCAAGTTTAATGTACAAGGATTTATGCGCCAAGTCGTCCAACTCTACAGCCAATCGATATCCGTAGTCTTGAAACTCTCGGGTAACATGACCACCCTTATCATCAATCGTATATGTTTGAAGGAGCGTGGCTATGGATTTCATTTCGACTCCCCATACACGATACTAAAACTCAATAAAATTCCAAGGCTGCCGAGTATAAAAATACCAGTCCATTGAATTGACGTGAGAAAAAAGAATGAAACAAGTGTCCAAAATATACAGCCGAATATTGCGAGAGTCATTTCTCTAAAAAGGTAAAACCGAAAAACATGTTTCCCGCGAGAAATTCGAAAAAGAAGTGTGTCGTACACAGGTTGAAAAACACTAATGGCCATTCGATCCATTAAATCAACAGTAATAATATGCCAGAGTGATTGAACAAAACCCCGTAACACCCAAACAAGGCTCAATAAAGAACCGCTAATATACATTGCCTTGAGTCCGCGATGTTTTCCTAAATACCATCCCATAAAATATGCAATCGCAAGTGAAAGAAACAAGATAACCGAGTAAAGGTATCCAACGCGCTCTGCTGATCCAAGAAAAATAAGCGTGTATACCGACCAAAGCATAATTGCGCCATCATCCATGTACTTCCCCAACATGGATAGTATGATTTCTTTTGAAAACTTTTGTCTCGTCCATGTCAAGTAATCATGAAAACGCACCTCAGTAGATACCACTATTTCTTTTATGGGCAACAGAAATAAAGAAGCGGAGAGCAATAGCAGCGCACCCATAAAATGAAGAGTCTGAAAACCAAAAAGGCCGATAATGACGCCCCCGGCCATAGGGAGAGCTGCACGAACGATACGCTCCATAAACTCTAAAGCCCCAACTTCCTGTCCCAATGTACGAAAATCAGAACGAATAGAAAATTGCGTGTAATACGACACCCAATAAAAAATCGTTTCAATCGCGAGCAATATTGGTACAAAAAACAGAAGTGTAGGTCGTTGTGTTGAAAAAGAGAGAAAGAGGTATGAGAGTAACATAAACGCATTACCCAACATCATGCTTTTCATGAGTCCTAAGCGTCTCATAATCTGTGCAAGCGGTATCGCAAGAACAAAGACAAATATGCGATACAGCGTATAAAAAAGTGCAACCGATATCACTCCTCTCGCAATATCAGACGTGTGTGCAAAAAATGACATCGTTTGGAAAAACGAAGCATCTTTTCCAAGTAAAAAAAGAAATACTGGTAAAAATAGTCCGACACTTTGTTGCGCCGCACCTCGAAGCAGGTGTCCCGCAAATAATAGGCGCATATTTTTTGGAAATAAACTGTATTGAAAGTGAATACTATGATGGAATAACCGAGGCATACATCTCCTGCACTATCTTTTCCACCGTGGTCAAAAACTTATGCTCCTCCAGCTCCGTAAATGGCTGAAGCACATATTCCTCACTAGGCATTGAACGATCGCCATTTCGCGTGTCTGTTCCAATGCGAATATTCCAAAAGGGGATATCGCCCAGTGTTTCGCGAATAGAGTTCACACCATTGTGAATCTTTGGCCCTTTGTCAAATTGAATTTTATACACACCTAAAGCGAGATCAAGATCGTCATATGCAATATATAACCGATCATACTGACCTCCGTACTTTACAAGTCCGCGCACCGCTTCTCCACTCTTGTTCATAAACGTCTGAGGTTTCATAAGTACGAGACCGTTTTCGGGCATTGCCGCAATTTCTGCTTGGAGCGAGCTATCGTGTTTCCATTGAACATCGAATTTTTGTGCTAATAAGTCGAGAAATCGAAAACCTGAATTGTGACGTGTTCGTTCAAATTTTTTCCCTGGATTTCCCAGTCCAACCAGATATATTTTTCCCATGGTAAAATCATACCATGCCTTCACCGTTCCTTTCGGTGGTCATTCCGGCGTTAGATGAGGAACGGTTCCTCCCTGGTCTGCTCTCCGATCTTTCACATCAAACCATGAAAGATTTTGAAGTTATTGTTGTTGATGGTGGCTCAAAAGATCGAACGGTGGAAAAAACAAAAACATTTGAGGGAGCGTTGCCGTCTCTCCAGGTTCTTCAAAGTGAACGTGCAAATGTGAGCGTACAAAGAAATACCGGGGGGAAACTTGCCACAGGAACGTATCTTTTATTTTTTGATGCCGATACACGTATTCCTCGTTATTTCTTGGAAGGAATCCATTACAACCTTATGAAAAAACAGGCCGATGTGTTTACGTGTTGGGCTGTTCCGGATAAGAAAAGTGCAGAGGCAGATCTCATTATTCGTGCTCAAAACATCGCGTGTGAGGGTGGCGCGATGATCGGAATCCCATATGCAACAGGTGGATGTTTGGGTTTTCGTACTTCCATTTTTCAAAAATCAGATGGGTTTAACCCGGCAATTAGGTACATGGAAGATGCCGAGATCACACGACGCTTGGATAAGGCTGGACACGCTCTTACGGTTTTTCGCGACCCTATGTACATTTGCTCGATGCGCAGGTTCCGAAAAGAAGGCACATTGAAACTTATAGCAAAACTCGTGCCAACTCTCACTCTTTCAATGATTGATATTCGTGAATCGTTTCAAAATATACCGCACCTGTATCCTATGAACGGAGGAGCGTACTACAAGAAACGTCGAACAAAAACTAGACCCACACTCATGCGACTCAAAGAGTACGATCGCATTTTTCGAAAACTGCTCCACTCAAGAAAAAAGAAAATTCAACAGTCGATCCAGTCGCTCACTCAATACTTCTTATCCTGAAATCGCCCTCAACTCCTTGAGCGATGTGGCGTGATCAGGGTCTTTGTCATCACGAAACTTCACAAGCCTCGGAAAACGAAGCGCCATTTCAGCTGAGTGGGTCGGCGATTTTGTAATTTCATCCGCAGCAATCTCAACCACCAACGCTGGACGCACCCATACGTCCGGCATCAACTGCTCATGTACGATATATTCTTTAGGCGGATTTTTTATTGTTAAAGCATCACATCGATCTTTCATTTCTTTCCATTGAGCATCAGATAATCCCGTACCAATCTTTGCTATCGTCTTATACACATCCGCCGATGCGTCGTATACACCCACCAAGAATGCGCCAAGCCCAAATTTTGTTCGTTTTCCTTGCCCGGTGTAGTATCCCATCACAACACAGTCCACCGTATCGGAAAGTTTGCCACTCGTTCCCTCTTCTTCCTTAAACTTCACCCAACTCCATCCCCTTCTCCCCGGCTGATACTCACTCGCAAACTGCTTTACAACAGCGCCTTCCAAGCCCTCTCCGAGTTGCTTCGAATGATATGTACGAAGTTCTTCTGGATCTTCCGTCACAATAAAGGGTGAAATGTGAAATGCGCGGTCCGATCCTTGCAACACCTTTTTCAATAGATCTTTTCGTTCATGCAGTGGGTGGTGTATTAAATTTTTTCCATCTAAAAACAGCACATCAAATACAAAAAAACGGAGTGGAATTTTTTGCGCCGTTTCTTCTATGTCATGTTTGCGTTTACGTTGTATCGTGAGTTGGAATGGTAAGAGTTTATGTGTCTCCGGATCATATCCGACTGCTTCGGAGTCTAAAATAACCTCATCAGCATGAAGCGAGAGTGCTGCCTTTTTTAGCTCGGGAAACATCCCGCTCGACTCCTCGAGATTGCGTGTAAACGTCCGAACCTGCCATTCTTTTCCATAACGCTTCACGTGTATAAGAACCCGAGTTCCATCGTACTTTGGCTCCACAAATACCTTCCCCATCTTTTCGATCATTTCTTTTG
>DATEVM010000099.1:0-16294 GCA_035281785.1 Patescibacteria group bacterium | reverse complement strand
ATGGTAAGAAAGTGAGAGCCCTCTCATTAAAGCCAATCGAAAAGCTCATTCTGCAGAAATTGAAAGTACCGAAAGAAATAAAGTTTCAGGTATTAGAGAATTTGAGATATGATCATCGTGAAGAGACTGGCTCAATCACTTTTGCGCGAGAATTAGCAAAAGGTCATGACCTCTTTGTGAACGACGCATTTGCTGCATCCCACCGAGATCACACCTCGATAACCTATCTTCCAAAAGTGCTTCCAAGCGTTTTTGGTCTTCAATTTGAAAAGGAACTTAAGGGACTTGCTCCCGTTATTCATCAACCTAAGCGCCCGCTTCTCATTATTTTAGGTGGTGCTAAAGTTGAAACGAAACTGCCTTTAATAGATGCATTAAGCCAAAAAGCTGATGTTATTGTTGTTGGTGGAAAACTTGCAGCAGAGTTGACCGCTCATCCTATTGAAAACCGCAAACTGATTGTTGGAAAACTCACTCCAGATGGATTTGATATGGCTCGACTAACAATAGAACAGTTTGCCCGTTTTATCTCAATGGCGGAAACCGTTGTTTGGAATGGTCCGTTGGGTAAGTTTGAAGATCCGAAATACAGGAACGGCACACGAACACTTGCGCGAATTCTTACGCACACCAGAGCGTACTCTGTAGTCGGCGGTGGCGATACAGAGGCAGCGTTAACTACAATGAAGATGGGAAAAGGAATAAAGTTTATTTCTTCCGGCGGTGGTGCAATGCTGGAGTATGTCGCTCATGGAACACTTCCAGGTATTGAAGCAATACGGAAACAAGCTGTATAAGGGGAATATGTCTTTAATTGGCAAAAAAGAAGAGTACATAAGCGACGCAGAGATTGTAGCTCGCTCCTTGGGACAAAACGCAGAAGAATATGCAGCAATGGTCGCAGCGCCAGGGTTTGCGTTTAGTCTTGCTCGAATAGCTCGTGCCTATGACCTCGCTCCAGAAGAAGTGCTAGAATTGGCAAAAGAAATTCAACCATAAATAGGTAGAGGACATTGAACTTACTCTCGCTTACTTTTTAATCACGAGGAGATGAATAACGCTCCACACGGAATCGTTTTTTTTGCTATGCTGACTGTATTATGCGGTTCGCAATAAATGGCTTTGGTCGTATAGGACGTACATCGTTCCGTGTCTGGTTTGAAAAACATGCGGAACAATCTGAGTTGATTGCGGTGAATACCTCCGGGTCGATGGATGTATCTGGTTGGGCGTACCTCTTGAGGTATGACAGTAACTACGGAGTTTGGCCGGTAGAAATAGCAACAGAAGAACATCAAAAAAAAGATCAAGTCACTGACGAAGATCCTCTATTGGGATATCTCCTGGTTGGTGGAAGGAGAGTCGCAATACTGGCTCAGCGAGATCCGTCAAAACTTCCATGGCAACAACTCGGCATAGAAACGGTGATTGAGTCTACCGGCATTTTTACAACAAAAGAAAAGGCGATCGCGCATCTAACAGCGGGTGCAAAGCGTGTCGTTATTTCTGCTCCGCCAAAAGGTGATGGAGTTGGAACATACGTTCTCGGTGTGAACGAGGCGGTTGGAGCGGGGATAGAGTCAAATGCTTCCTGCACAACGAACTGCGTTGCTCCCGTTACTGCCGTTATTCATGGGGCGTTTCGTGTGAAGAAGGCAATGATGAGCACCATTCACAGTTATACAGATGACCAAAACCTGCAGGACAATTCACATAAAGATCTTCGGCGTGCGCGGAGCGCAGCGATCAACATAGTTCCAACAACAACCGGAGCTGCAAAGTCTGTTGCCGAAACAATCCCTGAACTTAAGGGGTTATTTGATGGAATCTCATATCGTGTTCCAACATCGGTTGGTTCAATTGCCGAAACAGTGTTCTTGGTAGAAAAAAAGACAACGGTTGAAGAAGTGAATGCGGTATTGGAACAAGCCTCTCAAAGTCCACGTTGGAAAGGTCTGCTTGCAGTTGAAAAAGACCCCATCGTGTCTTCGGACGTTGTTGGAAGGGATGAGTCATCGATTGTGGATGTAGCACTTACCCAGGTTGTTGATGGAGATTTGATCAAGGTTGTTGCTTGGTATGATAACGAATGGGGATATTGTAATAGATTGATAGAACAATCTATTCGTACACCATAACTATTTCATTCAGTGTGTTTTTTGAAGTGCTTCGCCAACTTCAGTTTTTTGTCGAATGGGGGATG
Source organism: Patescibacteria group bacterium (assembly GCA_035281785.1). Lineage (GTDB taxonomy): Bacteria > Patescibacteriota > Microgenomatia > UBA1400 > UBA12028 > DATEVM01. The sequence goes on along the minus strand of DATEVM010000099.1, from coordinate 14,091 downwards.
GGTTTAGTGCATGTAGCTCTTCTAAGTTGCGCACCGCTCGGAAAACAAACGAGAGAATAGTGTCTTCCGTAAGATTAAAGACGTTGAATGGGATTGTAGGAACTCCGTACGGCAAATATGTTAAGTTTGCGGTGCGTGTTTCTCCTTCAACAAATGAGGGTAGTTGAAACGGCAGCATTTTGTTGTCCAAAAACTTTGTACGTGCCGAGGCTTCTCCCCCGTATGGTTTAAAAAGTTTTCCGTCTTTATCGACGCAGTAAAGCATGCCACCTGGAGATTCTATTGTCCCACCACCAACAATACGGGATACTCCTATGCCGGTAGCTCCCAACGCGAGTGTCACCGCGATATGATCGCTTGCTCCACCCTCCACAATTGTTGGGATTGTTACTGCTCCGCGTAGGTTCCATAGGAGTTGCGGCCAGTCAATAACCGACCCACTGCGTACTCCGGTAATACATCTTCCGCCACCCCCTATGCCTACATAGAGTCCATCAGCGCCAGCTGCTTCAAGTTGTCTCGCTTGTTCAACGTCGACGATTTGTCCCACGAAGATCTCAACTTTATTTCCAAAGATCTTCCGAAGTGCCTGCACGGTATGAAGAGCGCCCTTCCCTGGTTCAGGAGAATAGACGCGAAACACGCGCATGCCTGCGTCATACAATGCTTGAGCACGGTGAGTTGCTTCTAGTGGGGTCGTTTCCAAAACACCCATCACATTATGTTTCCATTGGTTGAGCAAGAACGCTTTATCATCTGTTGAACGACCCAATAACACTTCACTTTCTCCCAATGCTTTCCATACTTCTTTTACCAAATCTACTTGTCGTTGAATGACATGGAACGGACCATTTCGGGGAACACCTACCAAACAAAGACATTGAGCCATTGTGGCTATTGCAGAGACACTGCCATAAATATCCGGCATAGCTGATCCAACGAGGAACGATCGAGCGCGTCTCCCGAGTTTAACAAATGGTCCATGTCTAAACCGTTCCTCGCGAGATACGCGTTCTCTATCCGACCCAACAACAGATATTCCGAGGTCAGATACCGACAGAGCAAGTCCTTGTTGTATGACGGTCTCCATAACGGAACTTTGTACTTTTGGCGCTGGGATATATGGCGCATGTTGAACCCGTTTCAATTCTTTAATGCGCTCGGGATGATTAAATAGCTCTAAGAAGTATTGACGCACGCGCAGGATGCGAACCATTTCTTCAGGCTCAATCATTGCCTTTCTGGTATACGGCAGAAAATCAAAAGGGGTTGTCAGCATTCCCTGACTAGGATACGAGTGTGAGTTTTCACGGCTTTCTATGTACCAAAACTTCAGGTACTCAGAAACTTTTTTTTCAAATGGAGCAAGCTTTCCACAAATATATGTTTCCCACAGGTTAACGTCGCGGAATGTTGAAAACGGCGGCAACACTTGCAGTATCCGACCAGTGTGTTTCTTTCGAACTTTTATTTTACCTTTTACATCAATGTTCTTTTTAGTTCTCACGTAAGAAGCATACAGGAAAATGTGTGAATTCTAAAGAGAGGTATTGCAACAAAAGTGCTGTGATATATATTTGAGGCACCGGCCGGATTTGAACCGGCGAATCGAGGGTTTTGCAGACCCCGCCATTAGACCGCTCTGGTACGGTGCCAATATCTGTATTGTACCAAGTGGAACAAGATATCCCCAGGGTGAATATCGCGGCTCTCTATTTCCAAAGAATCACAAAAAGCGTCTTTTTCTTTGCTTTCCTTCAAGCGTTGCGATACGAGGCCGAGAATAGTATCATGTGCTCTATGGTTAAGAAGTTGGTGTTGCTTGTTGCATCCGCATTTCTACTTTCTGGTTGCACAGTACCTTTTATCAATACGCCACAATCAGGTCTCCAGATAAGTGTGGGTGGTGGTGAGAAAGCGAACATTTTTGTTGACGGAATAAATGTTGGACAATCGCCCTTTTCATCTGAAAGTATTAAACCAGGACAACATGCGGTAAAGCTGATGCCGGAAAGCGCGGAAAGAGCATCATACGAAACAACAGCATCATTTACGCCAGGGAACGTTACCGTTATCACCTGGTCCTTTGGTAAGTCATTAGAGGAAAGCGGTGGTGAAGTATTTGAGCTTTCAAAAGCAACAAACAGGAACAAAAGTGAAATTTCCATTGTCACAAACCCAGACAATATTGTTGTGAAGGTTGATGGTCAAACAAAAGGATTTAGCCCCATGATCCTTTCGGATCTTTCGGAAGGGACACACTCGTTGACAGTATCTGCTCCGGGGTTTGTTGAGAGAACGAGCTCTCCTAAATTAGTCAAAGGGTATAGACTTACTGTTACAAGCAAGCTTTCCCGCGAGATAGCAGGACAAGATATGGTTGCTGTATCACCACAACCGTCCCCAACTCCGTCTCCTTTACCCTCGCCAACCCCTAGGCCAACTCCGAAACCAACTCCGACGCCTCTCGGAGTTCTTCCTACGCCGACAACCTCAACATCCTCAGCTTTGTCTTCCCCTTCCCCCTCACCGTCGGCAGGTATTCTCAACCCAACAACAACAGTCAAGCCGTATGTTGAGATTAGTGAAACGGGAACTGGTTGGCTTCGTGTTCGCGCAGAAGCGAGCGGAAGTTCGGCGGAGCTCGTAAAGATTGCCGTTGGCTCTAAAGCCCCCTATCTTAACGAAACTGTAAGTGGATGGCATAAGATTGAGTACGCAACAGGTAAACAGGGTTGGGTTTCAGGACAGTACGCTACAGTGGTAAAGTAGTGAGTCCTACTTTTTTTCAAACAACAACACAAATCGCTCGGTTCCATCAGGATTACCGTGATACCAATCTTTCGACGGATGTTGTGGCGTCCACGACCACTCATTCAATAGTCTGAATCCGTGATTTTTGGCGAAATTAACTGTGGATTTTGGATGAGACACGAAGTAGATGGGCGGTTGTGGAATCATGTGTACTGCTGAAACAGCAATGAAAATTCCTTTTCGTATCAAAATACGCTGAACTTCCGAGAAAAATAGATTTCTATCCGCAATGTGTGTAAGGGCATCTTTCATATGGATTGCCTGTATAACACCGGACTGTAATGGAAGTTTCCACGCCGATGCCTCTATGAGTTTTATGAAGGGATTTTTGGAATGCTGACGTGTTATTGCGAGATTATTAATATCTAGTCGTATCGTTTGGAATCCACGACACTCAATAGCATTCGCAACCTCGCCAGTTCCTGAGGCTAAATCGAGTACTTCGGTAATATCTCTTTGACTTGCTTCAGCAAGAAAGGAGTCAAGTACATCGGAAATATACGAATACTCAAGTTCATGACCATCGTATGTATGTTGTCTATCTGCTTCTATTGGATGAAAATCGTAAAGGTTCCGTTGTGATGATTCCGCAAACCTGTTTAACGCATTGCCAATAGAACGATCTTCTTTCCTCATGATGGTGGGAATTTTATCACAGATACAGGATTGCGATGACCAAAATGCCCCATAGAACGACGGAGGCTAAGAGTGGTTTGTCTTCAAGGAGCACCTTATCTGGAGACTCACCATGGTTTTTTTCGTACACGAGCTGCAAATATCGCATGACTCCATAAATAACAACGGGAACAGTAATCATTAACCATTTTTGCGTGATAAAAGTGCGAGGTAGGGCGGTGAAAATCTTTAAGAGTTTTCCTTGAGGAACAAAATCGTCCTGTTGGAATGCATAGAGTGCGTATGTCAGCCATGTTGTATTCGCGAACATGCCTGTGTAAATATCCAATAAGCGCTGAGAATAATGTTGAAGAATTCTTCTGGTTTCAACCTTACCCTCCATAAGCGTTCGTTCACTTTGTCGTTTTCCTACGGCAAGGAATAAGGATGCTGAAATAACCGTAAGCAGAAACCAGACGCTCATGTGCAGGTTGACAACAACCGCTCCCGCGTACACACGAATAATAAACCCGGTTGCTATCGCCAACACATCGAGAATGGGAATGTGTTTGAGCTTCACCGAATACAGAACATGGAGTGCAGCGTATGCAAACGCAAGTAAAAGGAAAAATGTAGAGAATGACAATGAAAGATAAATGACCCCTAAAAATCCTGAGACTGCAACAAATGCCGCAATAGGAACCGGAAGTTTTCCCGATGCGATTGGACGCAGTTTCTTAAAAGGGTGCAACCGATCTAGGGGAAGATCAATAATATCGTTCAAGATATAAACGCAGGAAGAGAGAACAGAAAAGAGAACAAAGGCTTTTGTAACCTGCAAAAGATATGACGGAAAGTCAAAGAACAAGAAGCCGGAAAACACGAGCGCCGCAAACAATGAAAAGTTTTTTATCCATTGTCGCGGACGAGCTGTTTTGAGGATGAGAAAAAGAGTGTGATCCATGCGACAAAACCTCCAAAGAGTAATGCAATGCCTATGATTGTATAGAACTTCTGCTGGCTATTCAATTGAAGAGATATAAGACCGAGAAGTGCAGTCGTTAACCAGTAAAAACTTGCGACTCTCCTTTTCCCCCACCCCATATCAAGTAATCTATGATGCAGGTGGCCCCTGTCACCCCAAAGAGGCGATTTTCCACGGGTTAAACGCCGAGTAATCACAAAGAGAGCATCAATGGTTGGTATTGCAAGAACAAGACCTGCTGTAGCCACCTTTGCGCCAGAGAGAATCGACAGCACAGCCAAAAAGTAGCCAGCAAGTGAGCCTGCTCCATATCCGGCCATGATTTTTTGCGGGTACATGTTCCAAAGTAAGAATCCAAGAAAAGCTCCGGATATAATAAGGGCGAGTAATGTGACATTCGACTGCATTGGGTCGCCGGAGAAGCGCAGAGACAGCACCGCAATCACCAATGAAGCAATGCCGACGAATCCCGGCATTTGTCCATCAACACCCTTTGACCAGTTCACAATAGTCATATTCCAAACGATCCATGCAATAGCAAAGATATCGGCAAGAATCCAAATAGATCGGGTTTTCCCAAGGAACTCAAAGACGATCTGTGGTTGATCAAGGTGAATGACTCCTGCGCCAAGCGGGTTGCTGAGATATCCAATACCAACTCCTGATCCAACAACAAGCAACGCTGCCACGAAAAGAAGGGGGAGGCGGAAGTACGGACTTAAGTCTCGAATGTCATCAATGAATCCAAGAACCATAATGAATGCTGCTCCGGCGAGTATGCCAACAACTTGTTTATTTGGTGAAAGAAATATCATTGCCGCGCAAAGCACGGAGAAAAAGATGACGATACCCCCACCCCTCGGAACGGGTTGCTTGTGAACGACCTTCGGATGAGGATTTTTCCGTGGGTCGTCAACCCACCCATGTTTTCGATAGATCCAAATAACGAGTGGGGTGATGATCGCCGCAGAAAAGAAGCTTGTAAGGAATGCTAATAGCTCGTTCATGTTAGTAGCACAATCATCCTTATGAGTGAAATAAGTAAGAACACAATAGATGCTTCTGTTGCAAGTGCGAGAATCCGTGCTGCTGCTTCGTACTGACGCAGTGGTTTGAAGAAAAGGCGGTCAACAAGCAGAAAGACAAGACCTAGGATTGGGAAGATAAACACAAACATTTTTGGAGCCATCTGATCTTCTAAACGTACAAGTGAATACCAAAGAGGAATTGTTGGCGGAAGTAGAAGAAAGAACCCCAGAAGAGCCAGGAGCAGTAGCAGAGAAACTTGTATGAGGGTGGCGGGGCGATGAATACGAAGCCAGTTCATGGAAGCGCCATTCTGCGGTAGATGGTCATTGTAGGATAGTTCATCACGCGAGTGTATTTGCTTACGAGGTATGAATAGAACTGTTTAAACTCACCGTTTTCGTCTGCCATGACGACAATAACTGGCGGGTTGGTGCGGGCGATTGCCTGCATGGTTTCTTCATATGCATAGAAATCTTTAATGTGGAACGAAACGGTGAATCTGCCCGAAGGCACTCGTTTTGATAAGGCATACAGCATTGGGTTGGTTCCCCAAACAAATATACGATCTGTCGGACTGGTTGTTGTTTGAATGTAGCGTGCCACTTTATATGTATCGTTAACGAGAGGGTTAAAACGCGAGCGATACTCTATTGTTGAAATGTTTCGCGTCGCAAACTGCACAAAGTTTTTATAATATGGAGTTATTCCATAGAGTCCGGCGTGTAGAACAACGAGTGTTCCAACGAAAGAGAAAAACGCTACACACACAAGGAATTTTTCTATAACACTCTTCCATTGTGAAAACAAAAGCCCCGCAAGAAGAGCTAGTGGCGGAAATACTTGTTGAAAGTAGTGAGGATATGGTCTTGATGACAACAAGGATGCGAAGAGCGCAAGAGTAAACCACATGAACGTAAAACGAAACAAAGGACGTATAGCGTTTTTCAGAATAAAGGCAAGAAGGAAAAATATTACAGCAACAACAGTGAGTTTCCCATTCATCGTGTATACATAGCGGATGATTGGATTGAGATCCGGAACTGAAAAATACGAGCTGTACCGGAAATTATAGAGAAGTCCGTAGTTAAGATACTCGGTGAGCGCTTGTTTTGATGCAAAGTAGAGAATACTTCCTAGTATTGGTACTGCGAACCCGACTAGCATCGCTATACCCGACTTAACCAGATGAGAAAAGAGATGCATGGTTGGCGAGAGGATATAGAAAAATGCGAATGTTGCTAGGACGACAGCGATATCGAAAATAGCTGGGACTTTTGTAAGTACACCCAGAGAAAAAAATGAACCAATTAGGCCCATATGCCACGGTTGTACGACGAACTCCTTGTGCGATTTTTCAAATGACTCAAAAAGATTACTGCGTACAAAGATTGCCATTCCCGCAAGGATAAAACCAACGACAAACAGCTCGCCGTTTGCGATATGGCCCTCAAACCACGGCAACGTTGATGCGAGCATAAAGAGCGTGGTAGCGATAGCAACACCAACCTTCGATCGTATGATTCGGATTGCGATCGAATAAAACAAGATGAGCGATCCTCCGGTCCATGCGAGGAAAAGAAGTTTGAACCAGAATTGTGAAGGCAACATAGCAAACACATAAATCAAAGGAGTCTTATGGTCGATGATGTCTTTATAGAGTACCAGTCCCTGTCGTAATCCGGTACCGACCGTTAGATAAATTGCCTCGTCACCATACCAATAGGGTTCAAAAAGGTTTGGGATGCGCAAAAGCACCATTATGCAAAAGAGGACAACTAGGAGTTCATGTTTCAGTACGAAGCGCAACAAGCGTTTCATGATGATTCATTTTACACTTTTTCGGTCACTCTGTATTCGATGTATTTTCCAAGCATAAGCCTGGTGTGTGCATCAATACCCGGTAGAGCAGAAAAGAAGAATCCAATGATCGGCAGCATTGCGAATTCTAAGGGTTGTAGCACTCGTTGCAGTAACGAAGCCTTGTTTGGTCTTGGTGGGCGAGATCGCATGTCGATAAGAAAGATTACGAGTAATGACACCAACGAGATTGTCAAAATAGTGGAAGAAACCTGAGGTAGTGTTTTTCCAAGTACTGTTCTGTTAAATTCGTGGTTGAGTAGTGGTGGCAACATAGCCCCGATCGTGACAGCGAACCAGTTTACGGGCCATAGAAAGTGATCTTCAATGGTTTTTAATACGCGAATTGTTTTGTCCCAGAATGGAACACCGTCTGCTAGAATCCATTGCCGAATAATGTATGCATCGTCACTTACACCCCATGCCCAACGTTTGATTTGTTCATATTGATTTTTCATTGACGGCCAAAACCCATGCGATTCTGCGGCATCTGCGTAGACTGGAATGAAGATGGGTGCCACTTCCAAATTCCCTTTCAACGCAAAATACGACTTGAAGAATAATCGATAATCTTCAGGGATGACATCGGTATCCCAGTACCCGATATGGTCGACCATTTTTAGCGAGAGTGAATAGGTGGAAAAGTTTACAAGTCGGTCGCTTCGCATGAGAATGAACATTTGCGTGACGGAGAATATAGATGCAAGGACACGGATTGGCGCGGGCACTCTCCATATGTTGTTGTAAAACATGATAGCCGGCTGCCAGATTCTGTTATATCGATTATTACTTTTAAGAAATTCATACCCCAAAGCGCTAAAGTACTGTGGATGAAAGAGCGCGTCAGCGTCTTCGCTCGTGATTGTAACGTGGTCTATTGATACTTTTTGTTCATCTATGAGTTTTTTCTTTGCGACCTTCGCTCCCCAAGAAGTATTGGATGATTTTCCCTTTACTTCTCCTTGTATATCTGGATGATATGTTGCCCACAAGTGACCAAAAACACGCCCATACTCTTCGAGAAGAGCCTTCGCTTTATCTCTGGCATCTTGACCCTCTCGCTCTTCAAATGACAACATAATAGACATGCGCTTGAGTGGAAATGTTTGTTTGGAAAGGGAATCTAGGGTGCGTTTTAACGTGCTCAGCGGCTCTTTGTACGTTGGGATAATAACGATGTGATGTACTCGTTGCCATCCGGGGAGTGCGCGAAGATCGTGTAACCAGTTGTACGCTGCTGAAGCGCGTATTTTGAAGTGCGCAACAACTGCAAGTACAGCCATGGTTAGTGAACGATACAGCCAATATATGTCAAAAGTAATAATGTAATAGGCGACGATTTCTGGAATGACAAACGATCCCCAAATTGGAAATAGAATAAGAAACCAAGAACTAAATCCTGGAAGTATTTCCAGGAAACGCTGTGTTTTAACAGGATGGCGTCGAACAAACCGCTTCAACATCGAAAGAATCTTTCTGCATTTTCCGTTGTAATGCGTTCGCAGTCTTCGTACGAAAAATGATGAACATCAGCGAGAGTTTGCACTGTGCTCTTGATGTACGATGGGTGGTTTGGTTTTCCTCGCCACTGTTGTGGCGAAAGGAAGGGGGCATCTGTTTCGACAAGCAGACGATCTTTCGGCGTTTCCAGTACAAGGTTTCGTAGTGATTCAGCGTTAGGATATGTGATGTTACCTGCAAAACTAATATATCCTCCCAAGTTGATCGCTTGATGAAGATACTCAGAAGTTCCGCTCATGCAGTGCAATACAAATCGTTCCGGTTTATGTGCTTTTAAAAAAGAAAGCATGTCATCGTACGCGTTCCGACAGTGAATGATCAGAGCAAGGTTATGTTTCTTTGCGAGAAGTATTTGTTGTTCAAAGAGAGTTTTCTGTAACGCGATTGTTTGATCTCTTACTGGCTGCTCTTTTGATACGTGAAAGTAATCAAGTCCGCACTCTCCTAGTGCAATGACTTTTTTGCTTGTGTTCAGTAGCACTTGGAGTTGTTGAACGAGGTTGGGGATTTTTTCTTCAGAATGTTCTTCGCTTGGATGAATACCAACTGCGGCGAAAAGGTTTTGATCTTGTTCAGCAATGTCGACGGCCGCTTTTGATGTTTGAAGGTCTGTTCCTACCACCATACTTTTTCCTACACCAACTTGCTGTGCTTCGATCCAGTAATCCTTCCATGAAGGGAAAAATGGTTCTAGGTTGTAATGAACATGTGTATCAAAAATCATACATGTGCTTGTTTAGGGAACAACGGTTTTATAACACTGGTTGTTGGTTTGCCAAAATGCTCCAGCAGTGTACGTGCCGTTTCGGGCATGAATGGTTGTAGATCAAACGCAACTTGAAGCAATCCATCGCGGATACCCTGCATTACCGTCGTTTTTTCTGCAGCTGCGAGCCCCCATGGTTTTATATCGGTTAGTGTTTTGTTTAGACCTGCAACACGGTCCCAAATATGATCAATCGCATCTCTGAGTTTGAATGAGTTGATTTGCTCTCCTACTGTATTCGTGAATGAAAGTGGTGGTGGCTGGTGAAGTGTTAGATCTTCGCAAAGTTTTGCGGTTCTGGAGGCGAGATTTCCCAGCTCGTTTGCCAAGTGCGCTTGGTACGTTGTTCTACATCGCTCAATCGTGAAGTCGGAGTCTTCCGATGTCGACATCTCACGGACGAAGTAATATCGTAGCGCGTCAATTGGAAACTGCTGTAATAGATCAAGCGGATCGATCACGTTTCCAAGCGTTTTACTCATCTTTTGTCCACCCACAGTAATGTATCCGTGCGCGAAGATGCTTTTGGGAAGTTGCAACTTTGCAGACAAAAGAATTGCAATCCAGTACACGGCATGGAATCGAATGATGCCCTTTCCAATCAAGTGAACGTCGGCGGGCCACCAGGTGTTGTACGCAGACTCGTCTGTTCCAAATCCCACCCCGCTTTGATATACATTGAGAGCGTCAAACCAAACGTACATGATTTGGGACGGGTCATTTGGTACTTCAACCCCCCAATTCCTAGCTCTCTCACGCGTGCGAGAAATGCTGATATCTTGCACATCTCCTCGTAAGAACGAAAGCACTTCATTTTTCCGTTCGGTTGGTTCAATACGAAGTGTTCCATCTTCAATAAGGTTTTTTATCTGATTTGCGTATTTAGATAATCGGAAAAAGTAATTTTCTTCGGTAACAATTTCAAGCTTCTTTCCTGGATGTTCAAAACACTCTCCGTTTTCATTCAGTTCATCTTTTGCGTAAAACGTCTCGCATCCGACACAATACAAACCTTCATACTGCTTTTGATAAATGTCTCCAGAATTTTCACAAAGTTTCCACAACTGTTGGCTGGCTGCATGGTGCAATTTGTCTGAGGATCGTTGAAAAGTGTCAAGTTCAATATGAAGACCAGTCAGTAGTTTTTGGAAATGTCCTGCGTTTTCGTCACAAAATTCCTGCACACCTTTTCCAGCTTTGTCCGCAGCCTGGACAATTTTTAACGCATTTTCGTCGGCGCCGGAGAGATACCGCGTATTATCTCCCAAAAGACGGTGGTATCGCGCAATAATATCTCCTTGGACAAACTCAAAAGCATGTCCGAGATGCGGTTTGGCGTTAACGTATGGGATAGCTGCAGTGATATAGAACTTCATGGGGAGTATTGTAGCCCGAATTGCTCGAGAAATGAAGCGTTATTCTTCTTTGATTTTCTTGCCGAAAATACGGAGGAGCTTTTCACTCCATTTTTCAGCCCAAGACTCGACTTTCAATTTTCGAAGTGCCAAAACAAATCCTGGCGTTTTCATTTGTTCAGCAACAGAAGAAATGGTAGCGGTAGACACTCGCAAGAGAGATCGAATACCTTCATAACTTTTTCCTTGTTCGAGAAGAACAGCAATAGCAAGTCTTCTGGCAAAGATCGAAACTTCCGTGGATGTGAAAAATGATGATGAGAATCCCTCTGCATCATGAGTATTAGAAAGATCGGCGAGCACTTGGAATAGCGAACGGTGTAGTTGTTCTTCAAATGTTTTTTCGAGCTGTTGGGATGATCGTTTTGCCATATCTTGAGGAGGCGATTGTACATTACCAGGGGAGTTGCGCACAGTCAAGATACGTATTTCTTTATAGTTCCGTTCGCGTGAAGTAAATTCATTTGGTAGGATAGACACATGGAAACGACACTTATCCTCGCAGTACTCATTCTGGCTCTAGCGTGTATGTTGTGGTACTACCTCAGGCAACAGTTTTCTCGTTTCGAAAAACAAAAGGACGACCAAACAATGTTGGAGTGGGTGAAAACCACACAGCAAGACTTAAAGGATCTTCGCCAGACCATGGCAGACTCAATGAGTAAATCGGATCAACGTATTACAACATCACTTCAACAACATACGAAAGAGATACACGATAGGTTGACGCGCGCCGCGGAAGTTATTGGAGAGTTGAAGCGTGAAGCTGGTGCATTTAGCGAGGTCAGTCGATCAATGAAAGATCTGCAGGAGTTTTTACGGTCACCAAAGCTACGTGGAAATATTGGCGAGCAGGTGTTAAAAGATTTGATAGGACAACTTTTTCCGAAACAAAGCTTCCATATTCAATATAAGTTTCGATCTGGAAATACGGTTGATGCAGCAATAAAAACCGATGCAGGTATTCTGCCCATAGATTCTAAATTTCCTATGGAGAACTTCCAGCGCATGATGAAGCTAGAGACGGAGAAGGAACGAGAGGTTGCGCGTAAAGAATTTGTTCGGGATGTGAAGAAGCACATTGATGCTATTGCCGATAAATACATATTGCCGGATGAAGGTACAATGGATTTTGCGCTAATGTACGTTCCCTCCGAGTCGGTTTTTTATGAAATCGTAAATGACTTATCTATCGTAGAGTATGCCAAAACTCGTCGGGTATATATTGTGTCGCCAACAACGTTGTATATGCATCTTCAAACAATTTTACTTTCAAATGAAGGAAAGAAAATTGCGACAAAAAGTAAGGAAGTTTTTCGTTTGTTAAAGGCTGCTCAGCAGGATTACAAAAAGGTTGGTGATCAGTTAGACAAACTCAATAAGCATATGACGAATGCGTATAACACACTTTCAACAGTGTCCAGCTCGTATAACACGCTGGGCGGGAAGTTAGACACATCTGCATTATTAGAGGAAAGACCAATCGCTCAATTACCACCAGTTGAAGAATAAGTTATTCCTGAGTAACGATATAAAGCGTGGGATTTACCGGTGGGAACGGTATGTCGTTCACTGTTGCGTCAGCATTTTTTATGTCATTTTGTAGTCGCTTAAATGCTTTATCAAACTCAGTTTGATTAATCAAAGTTGGGGACGGGGAAGGCGATGGTTCCGGAATAAGCTGGAGTCCATTTCGTCCAACTCCCATGAGCATCATGAGTAATATGATGAGTGATCCGAATACCGCTGCACCAACGAGCACGAACGTTTTTATCGACGGTTTCTTTTTCTCTGTTATCGGAAGTTCGGCAGTTGGCTTAGATACCATCATGGGAGCCGCAGCTTCTTGTTGCCACAAGAGTTGATCTTCCATAAACTGTGTTTGATCTTCGCTTTTCATTTTGCGAGTTCCTTTACAAAGTTTTCTCCGAGTTTGAGTTTGGCATATGCACTATTTAATATGTCGGTGATTTGAGCATAACTCGCTGCAGTAAAGAGGTACTGATCGAAACCTTCTGATCGGGTAAATGCTTGGCGTATAAAATCTTTGATCTGCGTGATTGTTCTCGCGAGCTCATCGTATCCCCGCTGTTTTTCTGCAAGGACGCTTGCTTCTGGCGATGCTGCCGTAATCGTGTCAAACACTTGAGCGCTCAATAAACCGAGCTGGTCGGTTGCAGTTTGCGTGTGCGCAATCCGAATAAGTGTTAATGCGCCGTATGCGGCAGAAACATAGGCCTCGTTACGTGATTCGTACGCTGCGGATGCGTTATCTAGGGCGATGCGATCGTTACTGTTTGCTATTCTGTTACGAGCAACATCAAGTTCCGTGAGAATTGCTTGAATACGCTCCAACTGTACCGTTTTCTTTGTGAGTTCTGCACCTTTTAGCTCATTCATTGTTAGTTGAAGAACCTTAAAGTAAGTTAGCAGCGTATCAATGCGTGCGGTTTGTACTTCTTTTGACGCCTTCACCACTTCTTCAAGTGAAGCAAGCGTTTGCACTTGTTTATACTGCTCGCGAGAAACCATAAATCGTTGTTCTTTGACACGATACACGTCAAGCTGTTCAGCGTATGTCTTTTTTGCAATCTCTACCTGTGGTGGTGACAAACTTATTTCTTCTTGAGCGCGAACTGGTTGCACGCGCGCAACCACCATGAATACTGCAAGAGTGAGAACGATGGGGTACGCGAGTTTTTTGTTCATGTTATGGTTGTTGCTGGAGTGCATTGTTACGGACGAATTCGGTTGCCTGGAACAGCGCCTCAAAGGTACCTGTGTCAAGCCATTTTCCCTTTACAAACGCGACCTCCAAACTTCCTTCTTGAAGATACGCGTTGTTTAAATCCGTAATTTCGAGCTCTCCTCGCGCAGATGGTTTAAGAGATTTTGCCTTTTGCATGACAGTGTGGTCATACACATAAAGTCCGGTTATAGCATATTCAGACTTAGGTTCTTTTGGTTTTTCAACGATCGAGATCACTTTATTATTCTGATCAAACTCGACAACACCGAATCGCTCCGGGTCAGGAACTTTGCTGGCAAATACGAGTGCACCTGTCTTAAACTTTTTTACCACTTCAACA
>DATEVM010000098.1:0-6351 GCA_035281785.1 Patescibacteria group bacterium | reverse complement strand
TTCAACACCCACACCCAAACCAAAACTTTCCATTCCGGCAAACCAAATACAAGTGAGCGAGCGGCCGTTTGTATCTTTAGAACCGACAGCAGCTCGAGAAGTCCTCATGACAATAGGAGATCTGCGTAAAAAGGCGGATAGCGTTGATTTTGAGCTGCAGTACTCCTCGGGAGAGAAAGAGGAAGCTGCTATCGGATCGCTTGAGCTATCAAAAGGAAGCGCGCCGTACCGAAAAACAATTCTCTTGGGATCAAAAAGCGGGGGAGGAAAGATTACATATCACGAACTGGTTACAGGCGGGACGCTCGTACTTACGTTTTATGATCTGAACTATAAACTATCGAACGAGTGGGCGTATATCGACAATAAAAAACCGCAGACAAGTTTTAGTTCAAGAGATGCGAAGTTTCAGATAGAAACGGGAAAGCTATTTAAGGGGTCCGCATACATCATTATCTATAACAACCCCGGTCTCCCGGACGCTGTGGGAAAGCCGATTCTTGCCGGACCATATTCCATCACCGGGACAACGGATGTGCCGAACGGAGACGTGAAGCTGACAATCCGTATGAGTGAAGAAAAGCCTGCAGTGATTCTAGGTTGGAATGGAAAACAGTGGAAAAGCTATCCAGCAAAGATTGATGGGAAAACCGCAACTGCTACAGTTGAGTACGCATCAACCTACGTTGTAGTAGAAAAATAACGATATACCTGTTTCTTTTCAAATTGAAGGCGTAGACTTGTCGTAGGAGGCTACGCATATGTCTACCGCTGAAATTCATAAAAAAGGTGTTATTTTTGGTGCAGGAAGAGTTGGAAGTTTTTGTGCACATAACTTGGCTGAAGATGGACACGACGTTTTGGTTGTTGACTCAAGTCTAGAAAATCTAACACGAATTCAAGGTCGGTGTGACGTGCGAATAGCACAAGCGGATTTGTCTGACCGATCTAGCGTTGCGCGTTATGCAGAGCAAGCTGAGTTTGCGATGGCAGCAGTGCCGGGTGGTATTGGATTTAGCGTATTTCAAGCAATGGTTGGTGCGGGCGTTCCTATGGTGGTCGATATCTCGTTCTCTCCCGAAGATGCACGAACAATGAACTCCGTTGCTCAAGAACGCAATGTCACCGCAGGTGTTCAAGTGGGCATTGGACCTGGCATGCCAGAAGTACTTGCTGCACATGAGTATTCAAAGGGAATGACTATTGAAAAACTAACATGTATGACCGGTTGTCTTCCAATAAGACGGGATAACCCTCCGCATCACATTGCATCGTTTAATCCCGCAGATACCCTTCGGTTGTACTTTGATCCCGCAGACTACGTATATGATGGTCAAACAGTTTTTGCAGATGACCCCTTTACAGAGTATGTGAGGCATGATATTCCCGGGGTCGGTCCTATGGTTGGTGTATTAACAGCTGGGCTAAAAACGCTTTCAGAATTACCTGGACTGCGTGAGGCCCGCGAAGTAACATATCGAGATCCTCGCCATGTCGCACTCATGCGAAGTATGTACGAAATGGGTTTATTTTCAGAAGATCCGATATGTGTGAGTGGATCAACAGTTGTGCCTAGAGACTTTATGTTGAAAATCTTGGCAAAACATTGGCTTCCACGGCCTAATGAAGACGATGTAACAGTGCTTCGACTGGAGTTGGAAGGAAAGAAGGATGACGCGGACACCCAAGTGGTGTATGAGATGGTCGATCGGAACGCAGATGGATACTCGTCTCTTGCTCGAACAACGGCCGCTGCGGCGCTTTCCGTTCTTCATGTCATGATAAATGGGATGTTGAACGGTCCGGGGATACTAACACCCACAGACATTGGTTTACAACGAGAGGTTGTATCAGCAATGATTAAACATCACAAAAATCGAAACGGCATTACATACGCTCGAAGTGAACGAGCAAAATAACTGAATTACTACCATAGCGAAACAAGAAATTATTTCTGACATTGATTGAAATACCTCGTTGATTGCTTGTGATTCATTAGCTGGCGTGGACACGTTTATAACCAGAGCGCGTGTGTCGTACGCATCTTTACCCTATCAACAAACATTCGTGTATTCTTTGTATTGACACTCGAGTATGCATGGTGTTTACTGTAATGAGGTAAAGAGTGGTAAAAAGACTTATAACTATGTATACAGGAACATACTATCACACGATTGAGGCGAAAGGGCGTATTTCCGTTCCTGCTAAATTTCGGGCGACATTGGGTGAAGTTGTGATTGTTACGCGAGGATTGGACGGGTGTCTGTTTCTGTATAAGCAAGATGACTGGATGTCATTTATTTCTCAACTACAAGACAGTAAAATAACGAAGAAAACCCACAGAGACTTTGTTCGTCTTATGTTGAACGAAGCAATAGAACTTTCAATTGACGATTTAGGCAGAATTCTTCTTCCAGACTCTCTTCGCAAAAAAGTGAACCTCTCAAAGAGCATTGTGTTTGCCGGTTCGTTGGATCATATCGAGCTGTGGAATAGAGACCAGTACCACACATACATGGATGCACTGGAAAAACGCGCGGAGGAAGTTGCCGAATCATTTGGTGAGTCGCCAAAGGAGGATAGCCATGTCTGATCACATTCCAGTCATGCTTTCCGAAGCCGTAGAAGCGTTGCAGGTTTCATCTGGCAAATGGTTCGTTGACGGAACTTTTGGTCGTGGTGGTCACACACGAGAGATATTGAATCGGGGGGGGAAAGTAATCGCACTTGATCATGATGATGAAGCGATCATGCTTGGTCAATCAACGTTCTCAAAGGAAATAAAGAATAGTGTTGTTGAGTTTTACCACCTAAACTTCGCGCTTTTGGGGACCATTCCTAACATTCTTGACCGAAAAATTGCAGGTATTCTGTTTGATTTTGGTTTAAGCAGTGCGCAGCTCGATGAACCCGAACGCGGCTTCTCATTCCAGCAGGATGCTCCTCTCGATATGCGCATGGATAGAAGGCTTGGTGTAAAAGCTCGCGATCTCGTAAACGCGCTAGGTAGGAAAGAGTTGTATGACCTCTTAACAACATATGCGCAGGAATTTCGCGCACGGTCCATTGTCGAGTCGTTATTGCGCAGCAGAATTGAGAAACCAATTGAAACGACAAAAGAATTAGCCGACATTGTGGAGAAAGCCGTTGGCGGTCGTAAGACCGGCAAAGAAGGACATCTCCATCCGGCCACCAAAACGTTTATGGCGTTGCGGATGGCAGTCAATGATGAACTCGGCAGTATCGAGCGGGCGCTGCCCACCGCGCTCGATACTGTCGCGGATGGAGGTCGTATTGTCACTATTAGCTTTCATGAGGGTGAGGATCGTTTGGTGAAGCATGCAATGCAGGGTTGGGAGAAGCAGGGATTAGGAATGCAGATCACGAAAAAACCACTAGAGGCATCTGAGGAAGAAAAGCAGAAAAACCCGCGAAGTAGAAGTGCAAAGCTTCGTGTGTTTGAAAAAGGAAAGAAGATATGAAGACGCTATTAACGTTGTTCGTTCCAGCTCTGATTGTTGCATGTGCGGTGTTTGTGAATATTGTATATTCTGCAAATACTGTATCATTCGGTAGCAAAATGCAGGTGTTTGACAATAAGTACAATGCGCTTCGTTTGGAGCAAAAAGAGCTTGATACTACACTCTCGTCGCTATTATCGTTGCAAAGTCTAAAAAGTGAGGCTGTTACGTTGGGGTTTATCCCGATTTCAGGTGTTCAATATCTCGCCGGGACACAGCCGGTTGCAATGCGATAGACTACTATAGATGAAGAAGCCAGTTCCATATCTTCCCGATCGATCGTGGATTTCCCGCGTCCGTGTCATACGAATTCTTTTTTTATTTCTTTTTGGTCTTTTACTGTGCCGGTTGTTTTTTTGGCAAATACTTAGAGCGGATCAACTCCAGGCGCTTGCTGAGTCACAATACGAAACGATTAAAAAGACAACGGGTAGCAGGGGAAAGATCTATAGTGCAGATGGGTATCTTCTTGCAACGAACATAGATGTATACACATTGTTTGCCGAACCACATAACTTCACGAAGCCTCTGAGTGAAATAACTGCAGCATTATCTGTCCGTATGCCTTGGGATCTGTCAACACAATCCGCAACGGATCCAGCAGAACGAGTACGCATCCAAGACGAGTGGCGACAAACATTTTTAAATAGACTTTCTTCATTGGACTCAAGATGGATTGCGCTCAAGCGTAAACTTCCAAAGCAAAATAAAGAAGAAATTGAGACATTAAAGCTTGATGGTATTGGATTTGAACGCGGCGAGATGCGGCAGTACCCAGAATCGTCAATGGCAGCACATATTCTCGGCTTTGTGGGTAGTAACGAACGCGGACAAGAACAGGGGTATTTTGGTATTGAGGGGGCGTACGACAGGGAATTACGATCGAAAGAAGGTCGGATTAAACTTGAAAAAGATGCATTGGGACTTCAGTTGGCGATTGGTGATTACGACTCGATTGGTTCGCAAGATGGTCGAGATGTCGTGTTGACGATTCGCAGGGATCTACAGTATTTGCTTGAAAATAAACTGAAAGAGGGTATGGAAAAGTATGGTAGTAAAACAGCTGAGGCGGTCATCATGGACCCAAAAACCGGTGCAATTCTTGCAATGGCATCATTTCCAAACTACGATCCCTCATCGTTTCACATGTTCGATTCGGAAACGTATAAAAACTTAATCGTTCAGGATGTGTATGAGCCTGGATCAACAATGAAAATATTGACTGTTTCAGCTGGTGTTGACGCGGGAGCGATAAAACCTGACACCATTTGTACTCGGTGCTTTGGTCCCCGGGTTATCTCTGGATATACGATTAAAACGTGGAATGAAAAATACTTTCCAGATAGCACAATAACAGATGGACTTGTTCATTCCGATAATACAGTCATGATCTTTTCTGAAGAAGAAATGGGTAAAGATGTGTATGTTGACTATCTTCAGCGTTTCGGACTCGGGAGAAAAACGGGTTTAGATGTTCAAGAGGAGGCGCTGCCACCATTCCGGAAAGATTGGAGAGAGTTGGACGCAGCAACAGCATCGTTTGGTCAGGGAATTGCTGTTACCGGCATTCAGATGCTGAATATTGCTCAAGCGATAGCGAACAAAGGCGTTATGATGCGACCTATGCTTGTCCAGGCGGTGAGAAACAGATCGGAAGAAATCGACATTGACCCAAGGGAAACAGGAAGGCCGATTACACCAGAAACCGCTTCAACAGTAACAACGATGATGGAAGCGTCAGCGCTGCATGGTGATGCAAAATGGGCTATTCCAAAAGGATACAGAATTGCTGGAAAGACTGGTACGGCGCAGGTGCCTGTCGCAGGACATTATGACGAAGAAAAAACTGTGGCAAGTTTTATCGGGTTCGCTCCAGCTGATGATCCGAAGTTTGTCATGCTGGTAAAACTCCGTGAACCACAAACGTCACCTTGGGGGTCAGAAACAGCGGCACCACTTTGGTTTTCAATTGCGAGAGATTTATTTTTACGGATGAATATTCCGCCAAGATAGTCACTCAAGATTGTCGTTATTGATTGAGTGACTTGCCCAACACTTCCTGCATACTCGCGAGGTCCTTGTCTTTTTTGATGAGTTCTTGTTCTTCATCGGTCAGCCATTGGTTTGTGCTCATTCGTTCATATACGGTTTCAGCAATTGAAATACGATCATGAATAAGCTGAATCATTTTTTCATAGTCACCTTTTCGTTCCTCATATTGAGAGCCAAATGTTCGTGCGTTTTCCCAACTTGGCAGAACACCACGAAGTTTTTCTGTTGCCTCTTTCCAACTTTGTACATCGCTCTGGTTGTAATTCGGCGGTTGGTATCCCGCAACATGTTGGACAACAATTTGGACAGGGCACTTGTTTATTTGTCCTACAACAGTCGCAATACCAGTTTCTTGGTATCGGTCATCGAGTAAGAATTTTTTCCATTCTGGAAACTCAGCATAGTTCTGCAGCAGTTCGTCCGCTGTGTAGTATCCAAGTGTCGGTGCCTCACCCCAGATAATATTACGATACCCAACATCCTTCATTGCTCGTTCCATGGTGTAACCGCTTCGTGTTGCTTCGAACGAAAGGTCGTTCGTTCGAAGCATGGTTTGGGCTCGTAGACGCGCTGATTGTTCGAGTTTTGGTTGATAACGCAACGGCTTAACACCGTTGTCTTTTCGAATGCTGTTCAACTTATCAATGTATGCTTGTGCGTTTAGCAGTGGAGTAGATGCCGTGTCATTATCATGCGTCGGGTCACGCCAGGTTGACATATATGGCTGTTGTTTCTCCAGTGGCAAGATTCTTGAGATATCTTTGTTTTGAACGAGCCC